>NZ_JBEOYB010000035.1:0-82363 GCF_040296845.1 Streptomyces sp. NPDC001985 | reverse complement strand
GCGGCTGGTCGCCGCCGCGGCGGCGGCGGCGCGCGACGCCGCGCTCGCCGCGCAGCGCCTCAAGGACACCGACGCCCGGCTCGCGGACGACGCGTTCGGGGCCGGTTTCGACACCCCCCGCGCCGCCGCCGACGCGGTCCTCGACGACACGGAGCAGCGCGCGCTCCAGCACCGCGTCGACGAGTGGCGGACCGAGTCCGCCACCGTGGCCGCCCGGCTCGCCGAACCGGAGACCCGCGCCGCGGCGGAGCGCCCGCCCGCCGACGCCGAGGCCGCGCGCGCCGCCGCCGGCGGCGCGGAACGGGCCCTGCGGGAGGCCCTCTCCGCCCGAGACGCCGCGCACGGCCGGTGCGAACAGCTCCAGGAGCTGTCCCGGCGGGCAGCGGCCGAGGCCCGTGCGCTCGGCCCGCTGCGGGAGGAGTACGACCGGGTGGCCCGGCTCGCGGCCCTCACCGCGGGCACCTCCGCCGACAACGAGCGCAGAATGCGCCTGGAGTCCTATGTCCTCGCGGCCCGGCTGGAACAGGTCGCGGCGGCGGCGACCGTACGGCTGCGGCGGATGTCCGGCGGCCGGTACACCCTGGTCCACTCCGACATCCGGACCGGCGGCAAGCGCTCCGGTCTCGGGCTCCATGTCGTGGACGCCTGGACCGGCCGCGAGCGCGACACGGCGACCCTCTCCGGCGGCGAGACCTTCTTCGCCTCGCTCGCGCTGGCGCTCGGCCTCGCCGATGTGGTCACCGAGGAGGCCGGCGGCGTTCGGCTGGACACCCTCTTCATCGACGAGGGCTTCGGCAGCCTGGACGAGCAGACCCTCGACGAGGTCATCGACGTCCTCGACGCACTGCGCGAACAGGACCGCAGCGTCGGCATCGTGAGCCATGTGGCCGATCTGCGCCGCCGTATCCCCACCCAGCTGGAAGTGGTCAAGGAGCGCCATGGCTCCGGCGTCCGCGTCCGCACGGACGCGCTCGGCGGCTGAACCCGGGAGCGCTCAGCCGCCGACCGCGCGGCGCGGCAGCGGCGAGGAGTACACGACGCTGGTGGTCACCGGACCGAGCGCGGAGATCCGGCCGGTGACCTCCTCCAGATGGCCCATGGAACGGGTGGCGACCTTCAGGACGAAACAGTCGTCACCGGTCACATGGTGGGCCTCCAGGATCTCCGGGGTCGTCCCCAGGAGGTCGTGGAACGGCTTGTAGTTGCCGTGCGGATAGCGCAGTCGCACAAAGGCGAGGACGGGCAGCCCCAGCCGCTCCGGCTCGACCACCGCCGTGTACCCGGCGATCACCCCCGCCTCCTCCATCCGCCGTACCCGCTCCGTCACGGCGCTCGCCGACATGGAGACGGTACGGGCCAGTTCGGCGAAGCCGGCCCGTCCGTCGCGCTGGAGTTCCGCCAGGATGCGCCAGTCGGTGGCGTCCGGTGAGTAGGGGGTCATGACGCCAGACAACAGGGGATTCCCCGGCGGATCAAGAGAAGTGCCGGGGAATCCCACTTCAGCGGAGCGCGTCCCGTCCATAGATTTCTGGCCATGACCACCACATCACTCGGTGAGAACCCCGTTCTCCGGGTCCCGCCCGCCCCGTCCGCCGTGGCCGCCGCCCACTTCGCCGCACAACTGGCCCTCCACACCGATGTCTCCGATGTCGCCGCCGCCCTCGCCCTGGGCACCGGCGCCGGGTTCGTCCTGCTCGACTGCCGGTCCACCGACTCCTGGGACCAGGGGCACATCCCCGGCGCGCTCCATCTGCCGACCGCCCGGATTCCGGAGCTGGCCGGAGCCCTGCTCGATCCCTCCGTCCCGGTCGTCACCCACTGCTGGGGCCCCGGCTGCGACGGCGCCACCCGCGCGGCTCTCGCCCTCGCCGGACTCGGCTACCCGGTGAAGGAGATGCTCGGCGGATTCGAGTACTGGGTGCGGGAGGGCTTCGCGTACGAGACCGGGGGAGGCGCCGGGGAACGGCGCGCGGTGGACCCCCTGACCGCCCCCGTCGGCGCGCAGGAGTGCGGCTGCTGACACCGGGAGCCGTGCCGGACGGACACGCGGAGGACACCGGGAGCCGTGTCGGGCGGACACCGGGCCCGGGACCGTGACGACGGGCTCCCGTGCCCCGCTTCCCCCGTCCCCGCGCCGATCCCCGGGGCCCCGGGGCGGTGGCGGCCGGAGTCCGCGAGGCGTTCGGCTGCCCCGCGGCCCGGGTCCTCGGCGGTCCGGGGTGATCCGGGCGGTCCGGGCGGTCCGGCGGACGCCGACGCGCGCGCCGGGGTCCGCCCCCCGCCGCCGTCACAGCTTCGACAGCTCGTCCACCAGATCGTCCAGCCCCAGCGACCCCTGCGACAGCGCCGCCATGTGCCAGGCCTTCGCGTCGAACGCGTCACCGTGCGCCTTGCGCGCGTTCTCCCGGCCCAGCAGCCAGGCCCGCTCGCCGAGCTTGTAGCCGATCGCCTGGGCCGGCACCGACAGATAGCGGATCAGCTCGCTCTCCACATAGTCCGCCGGCCGGCCGCTGTGGCCGCCGAAGAACTCCTGCGCCAGCTCGGGCGTCCACCGCTCTCCCGGGTGGAAGGGCGAATCCGCCGGGATCTCCAGCTCCAGATGCATCCCGATGTCCACGATGACCCGGCACGCCCGCATCATCTGCGCGTCCAGATAACCGAGTCTGCGCTCGGGGTCGGGGAGGAAGCCCAGTTCGTCCATCAGCCGCTCGGCGTAGAGCGCCCAGCCCTCCGCGTTCGCGCTGACCCCGCCGACCGTGGCCTGGTAGCGGGAGAGCTGGTCGGCCACGTGCACCCACTGCGCGAGCTGGAGATGGTGACCCGGCACCCCCTCGTGATACCAGGTCGAGACCAGGTCGTACACCGGGAAGCGCGTGGCGCCCATGGTCGGCAGCCAGGTCTGGCCCGGCCGGGAGAAGTCCTCGGAGGGGCTGGTGTAGTACGGCGCCGCCGCGCTGCCCGGGGGAGCGATCCGGGACTCCACCCTCCGCACCCGGTCCGCGAGTTCGAAGTGGGTGCCGTCCAGCGCCTCGATTGCCTCGTCCATCAGCCCCTGGAGCCAGGCCCGCACCTCCTCGACGCCCTCGATGTGGTGGCCGTGCACATCGAGATGGGCGAGCGCCTCCCAGGGGCCGGCGCCCGGGAGGATCTTCTCCGCCTCGCTCTTCATCTCGGCCAGCAGCCGGTGGTACTCGGACCAGCCGTACGCGTACGCCTCGTCCAGATCGAGGTCGGTGCCGTTGAAATACCGCGACCAGCGCGCGTAGCGCTCACGGCCCACGGTGTCGGGGGCGTCCGCGACGGCGGGGGAGTAGACCTCGCTCATCCAGTCCCGCAGCGCGGCCAGCGCCTCGGTGGCGATCTTGGCCGCCGCCGCCAGCTCGGTCCGGAGCGCGGCCGGGCCCGGCGCCACGAACTCCTCGAACCAGCTCCGCTCCGTGCCGAGCCACTCGGTCATCTGGCCGATACTGGTCCGGGTGGCCCGGGGTCCGGCGAAGAGTTTCCGCTCCAGCCCCAGTTCCAGCGAGGCCCGGTAGCCGCGCAGCGCGTCGGGGACCGCCCGCAGCCGCTCCGCCACGGCGGTCCAGTCCTCCTCGGTGGCGGTGGGCATCACGGTGAACGCCTCGCGCACCGAGTGCGCCGGTGAGCGCAGATTGCTCACCGCGCGCAGCCCCTCCTCCGCCTCGTGCACCGCCAGCTCGGCCGTCAGCCGCTCCCGCAGCAGCCGGCCGCACCGCCGCTCGGCGTCGCTCCCGGCACCCGGCAGCTTCTCGGCCTCGTCCAGCCGCGCGAGGGTCCGCCGGGCGAGTTCGGCCCGTTCCTCCAGCCCGGCCGGGGAGTAGTCGGGAAGGCGTGCGGCACTCTTCCTGACCCCCAGATAGGTACCGAGGGTCGGGTCGAGTTCGATGAGCGCGTCGACATGGGCGTCGGCGACCTGGCGGGGCAGCGGGCTGCTGGGGGTGACTGACATGCACACATCCTCATACGAGTGGGGGCTCCGCGTCACCATCGTCTGATCGCCGCCATGGGGTTGGCCAGGTCACACCCCGGTTCACTGGCCGGATACCTGCTCACCCGCCCCCGACCGACTGATGGGCCGGTCAGGGGGCCCGCCGCACCGCGCCCCCCGGGTGCGCCCGCGGCCCGGGCGGGGGCCGTGCCGCCCTCGCCCGGAACGGGGACGGTCACGGGCTCAGCGCCGCGCCCGTCCCCTCCAGCCGCGCCGTGATGACCAGGGTGCCCACCTCCACCTGGTAGTCGAGGGGCAGACCGAGTCCCCGCATCGCGGCCACCATGCCGGTGTTGGACGACTGGGTCACCGCGTACACCTGTTCGCTGCCGGCCTCCCGGGCCAGCCCGATCAGCCGGCCGAGCAGCTCGGAGCCGATGCCCCGGCGCTGCCAGGCGTCCTCCACGAGGAGGGCCACCTCGGTCTCGTCCCCGTCCCAGAGCAGATGGCCGAGTGCGATCACCCGCCCCGACGCCGTGCTCACGGCGAGGGTGCGGCCGAATCTCGGGCTGAGCAGATGGTCGAGATAGCGGTGGGCGTCCCCGACGGGTCCGTGGTAGCGCAGCCGCAGCGTGCGGTCGGAGCAGCGGTCGTGCAGCGCCTTCGCCGCCGCGAGGTCGCTCTGGTCGGCCCGGCGCACGGTGATCTCCTCGCCCTCGGGCAGGGTGAGGACATCGCGGCTGCGGGGCACCCGGGGACCCAGCCGGGCGTCCAGCTCCAGCAGGGCCCGGACCCGGGCGAACTCGCTCGGTGTGAAGGGCAGGTGCGGGCGCTCCACGGTGATCGTGCCGCCGCGCGGATCGCGCAGCCGCATCACCGTCTCCTCCAGCACCCCGTCGACGGGCGGCAGCTCCCCGGAGGGCCGGCCGGACCACGGGACCGCCGGCCGCGAGTGGATGGTGCAGCGGCCGAGCAGCTGCCGCAGCGCCAGGGGCAGTTCGGCCGCGTCCAGCGCGGTACGGGTGGCCAGGCCCAGCACCCGGGTCGGGGTGTCGACCAGATCGTGGGCGTCGGCGCGCTCGATCCAGGTGCCGCCGCCCCCGGCCGCCGAGACCTCGTCGGTGAGCCGCCGGGCCTGGAGCGCGCCGGGAGCGCGCAGCAGGAACTCGTCCACGGTGCCCTCGGCCAGGGGATGGGTCTGGAGGGTGAGGATGTCGATGTCGAGGGCCGCGAGCGCGGCGCAGAGCGCGGCGAGGCTGCCGGGCGAGTCCCGCACGGTGGTCCGCATCCGCCAGAGAACCGTTCCGTCCCGCCCGGCCCGGTCGGCGGCGGAGGGGGAGACGGCGGCGGCGGTGGTGGTGTTCGTGGTGTTCGTGGTGTTGATGGTCTGAGCCGTATCGGTCGCAGGGGAGGAGCGGTGGCGGTGCGCCCACCATGTGTGGAACGCGGCGGTGGCGACCAGGGTCACGGCCGAGACCAGGAGCAGAAACGGACCGTCGGGCCCGTGCCCGACCAGTTTCGCGACCACGTCGGCGACCGCCACCGCCGTGAACACGGCCGCCAGCTCGACGAGGTCCCGCCGCCACTGGTGGGGGCGGCGGGTGTTCTTCGCAGCTGTCACATCGGTCATGGCCTCACTCTCGCCGAACCGTGTTGCCTGATCACGAACGCACTGTGACTGATGAGTTAAGCGCGCATCTGATCAACTATCAGCACTTTCCGGCCATTTCTGGCGTGGGGGTGGGAGCCCCTGCCGCCGCCAGCAGCCGCACCGCCTGGGTGACCGCCTGCGAGGAGCCGCCCCTCCCGGCCAGTTCCGCGAGACCGGGTATCGCCTCGCCCGCCGAGAGGCCCGGCCCGGCGGCCCCTCGCACACCACCGGACCGCTCCGCGCACTCCGCGGCCACCGCCAGGATCTCCCCCATCGCCCGGGGCAGCGGCTCCGCCCGGAGCAGAGCGGGCAGCGCGGCCGCGAGGATCGCCCCCACCGTGCCGTACGCTCCGGTCACCGCGGCCGTACGGGCGGCGTCGGCCAGCCGGTTGGGCTTCAGGCCCTCGTGCCGGACCAGCCGCGCCAGCTCCCGGCCGAACAGCGCGGTGTCCAACTGCCCGCGCGCCGCGAGCACCAGCAGCCCGTCCACCGCGGCCAGCCGGTCATCGGCGCGCCGGGCGCCCGTCCCCGCCGCCAGCACCCGGTGCAGCGCGGGCCCGGCCGGACCGGGGCGCGCCTCGGCCTCCGCGAGGGCCGGCAGACACCGGGGAGCGCCGTCCGCCCACTCGGCGGACATCACCACCGCGTGCGCCATCCACCGGGCGACCGCCTCCCGGTCGTGCGGCAGCGCCAGCAGCCGGCGCGGCTCCCAGGTGACACAGGAGTAACCGGAGCACCGCAGGTCCGTGAAGTCGGAGCCCAGCCAGCGGAAGGACCGGGGGAAGGCCTGGTGCAGCGCGAGCCGCTCCCGCATCCCGTGCACCACCCGGCGGGTGGTCTCCGCGGGGCTCCGCCGCAGCCAGGTGTCCGGCCGGCGCCGCGGCTCCCCGGGCCCCTCCTCGCCCGGCGCGCCGGACCCGGTCCCGTCCCCCGGCGACAGGGCCGCGAGCGCGGGCGGCACCGGGCCGGTCCCGCACAGCCACTCCGCCAGCCGGTCGCCCTCGGCGGTGCCCAGGGCGCGGGCCGCGTCGGCGGCGCGGCCGGCCGCCCCGTCCGCCGCCACCCCGTCCCCGCCCCGCTCCACCCGCAGCAGCGCCTGGACGAAGTCCGTGGCCAGAGGCTCGACTCCCAGCCTCCCGTACTCCCGGAGCCGCTCCACCAGCACCTCCGCGTCCAGCGCCCCCGTGACCCAGGTCGGGGTCGCGAGCAGGAACGGCGGCGAACCGCTCCCCACCCGGCACGCGGCCTCCCAGTACCGCGCCCTGGTCATCTCCCCCAGCCCCTCGTGGGGGCAGGAGGCGGTGCCCCCCGAACGGGTCCGGGAGCTGTCGAGGGTCTCGGCGCTCACCCGCCCCAGCAGCGTGGCGATCACCACCTCGACGCCCGTGCCGCGCCCCAGGTCCCGGTCGTACCGCTGATGGCCGGCATGGAGCCACCACTGATCGGCCAGCGCCTCCTCCAGAGCCGCCGTCAGCGGCTCCCGCTCACGGTGGATCAGCCGGATCAGCCCGTCGAGCAGCCGCTCGGACTCGCTCGCCTCCTGCCGCCCGCGCAGCAGCACCACCAGATCCTCCACCAGCTCCGCCACCGAGGAGGGCGGCGGCCCGAGCCTGCGCCGCTCCGGCACGGGCGGCAGGGTCTCCTCGGCGACCTCCGTCCCCGCCCCGGGCAGCAGCGCCCCGAACGCGGCCTCGGCGGCGGCCCGGTGCACCGGGCTCAGCCCGCCGGCCGCCCCGGCCAGTTCCTCGCGCAGCTCCGCGCCGGCGGCCGGGAGACACCGGGCGACCAGCTTCAGGGCACGCTCCTGGATGTGGGTGTCCCCATGGCCGAACCCGTCGGCGACCACCGGCAGCAGCACCGCCAGGGCGGCCGGGTCCTTCGCGTGCTTCCGCAGCACCTTGCCGAGCAGGGTGAGCTGGGACCGCACCAGCTTCTTCTCGGTACGGAAGAGCACCGCGCCCGTCACCTCGGCCAGGGCCGGCAGCGGCAGCACGCCCGCCTCGGCGAGCCGCCCCAGCACGCTCTGGGCGTGGGACGCCACCGGGAGCCCTCCGTCGGCGGCCATGCCGGACCAGTCGGGGACCCGGGCCGCCTCCTCGTCGGGGGTCGGCGCCAGACGCTTCAGCAGCGTCAGGAAGAACTGCGTATCGCTGGGCCGGCCGCCGCGCAGCAGCCGGGCCACACAGCCGTCCAGCAGCGCCGACCGCTCCAGCACCCCGCTCTCGCCCAGCGACACGATCGCCGACGGCCAGTGCGCCGGGTCGTCCGGGTCGGCGGCCCACGAGAGCCGGGAGGGGAAGACCGCCAGCTCGAACAGCCGGGGCACCAGCACCGGCGCGTACGGGTCCAGGCGCAGCAGTTCGAGCCGGTCACCCCGGTGGGAGAGCGAGTCGACCCACCCCTCGACGAAGCCGTCGGTGGTCGGCGCCGGACAGCCGGCCAGCTCCACCAATTCCCTGATCAGCGGATAGTCGTCCTGCGCGGTCGAGGGGCGAGCGGCCAGCCGGTGGGCCAGATCCCCGAGCCACTCGGGCTCCCGGTCGGCGAGCACCTCCACGAGCCGGCGCAGCAGCGGTTTCCCGGCCGGGAGACTGCCGGCCCGCAGATCCCGGGAACCGATCCAGGAGGCCGCGGCCGCCGCACCCGTCTGACAGCCGGCCCCCGCCACCAGCAGCGCGCCGGCGATGCCGCCCCGCTCCCGCCAGCGGTTCCAGTCCCAGCCGCGCAGCTCCGCGCGGAGCGCCTTCAGCTCCGTCAGCGCCTCCTTGCGCTCGGCCGGGGTCAGCTGCCGGAGCAGCTCCGGCACCTTGGCGACCCGCATCCCCCGCACCGCGTCGAGAAGCTCCTTCACCGCGCACCTCCCGCGACCGCGCCGGCCGTGCCGGGGGCGCCCGCCGCGCCGGAGGTGCCGGCCGCCGCGCCGCGCCGGGCCATCCGGACCGCCAGCGCGTGTTTGCACGGCCCCCGCGTGCCCTGGTGCTCCGACCACCAGGCGCAGGTGCAGCGCGGTGTCCCGCCCGCCTGCCGGACCCGGTAGGTGCGCTCTCCCGAGACGACCGACGCGAACTCCCCGTCCAGCGCCACCGCTCCGGCCGCCAGCAGCCGCCGGGCGTCGACCAGGCGCGGGTTGTGCCTCTCGGCCCGGTCCGCGTCGTACGGCAGCTCGCGGTGGAAGTAGGCCGCGTCCGCCACGTCGTACCCCACCCGGCCCGCCGTGCCCAGCCGCACCAGAGCGGCTCTGACCCGGGCCACCGGGAGCCCGGACTGCTCCGCCAGATCGGCCGGGTCGATCCTCGGCTCCCAGGCGAGCAGTACGGAGATCAACTCGGCGTCCCGCGCGACCTCGTCGCCCGCCAGCGCCTCCAGCACCCCGCCCTCGCCGGAGAAGCCGCGGGTGGTGCCGGGGGAGAGGGTGAGGGTGAGCCGCATCCCCGGCAGCACCACCTCCCACGCCGCCGGGACCGGGACGCCGTCCGTCACCACGGGTCCGTACACCCGCAGCGCGGTCGCCTGGCGCAGCACCCGCTGGAGCGCCCCCAGCCGCTCGGGCCCCGGCAGACAGATCGCGCCGGGCACCGGACGGGTGGTGGGCCGCAGGGTCCTCCCGGACGCGATCACCCACTGGACGCCTCGGGAGGCCCGCCCGGACGACGACCGGGGCAGCGAGCGCAGAAAGCGCACGGCCTCGGCGGCGGGGAGTTCGGCCCGCAGATCGAAGCCCGCGGTGGCGACCTGGGCCTCGGCGAAGCCGCGCAGCCAGCGCTCGGGCAGCGGGACCTTCTTCTCCACCACCGAGCCCTCCAGCGTGGTCACCGCCAACTCGCCCGGCCCCACCCGCAGATGCAGCGGGCTGTCGCCGGTCATCCGGGAGAGCGCCTCCCGCAGGGGGTTGTTGACATCGACATTGGTCGTGCCGTGCCCGGTCCCGGCGCCGTCCAGACCCTCGCGCAGCACGTCGAGCCGGGCGTACACCCCGCAGCAGCCGGAGAAGGACTCGAACCGCAGCCGGTCGCCGTTGCCGGTGACGACGGGGTCGAGCAGGGGGCGCGCGGTGGGGTCGTGGTACCGGGCGGCGGCCACGTCCGCCACGGCGAGGAGGCCTCGGGCGGCGGTCTGCGGGGAGGCCAGGAACCCCGAGAAGAAGGTGGGCCGGTCCTGGGCGCCGGTGGGGGTGAGCCCCCGGGAGGTCTCCAGGCCGAGGAGCCCGCCGTCCGCGCCGGACTCCAGGGTGGAGGGGCGGGCGTAGGTGAGGGCCTGCACTGATCGCGTCATGAGGAGGACGGTAGAACCCCCCTCTGACAATCCCCCCTGACGTGGGGCGGTGCTCCCGGCGCGGCCGGGAAACGCCCCCTGTGCGACGGGTGCCCGCACAAACCCGGCCGGCCCGGCGTGCGAGGCCGGCCCCCGCGCCGGGGGCAACCCGGGCGAACTCAGCCCGTCCGGGGGTGCCTCCCAGAGGCAGCTCTGGGGGAGTTCGAGGACGGCCCCTGGTCCAGAGGCCCCCGCACGGTGCGGGCCACGGTCGGGGGCCGGCCCCCGAACCCCCGCTCCTCAATCGCCGGAGGGGCTGGATTTCGTGCCTCGGCTCGCTGGAGGGGCTGGGGTGGTGTGGCTCGATCACCGGGGGGGGCCTGCTCGGGTTTCTGCGAATCCGGGCAACCAGCGGGTCCGGTGTGTGAGGTGGGCTCGACGGCGGGGTGAACGGCCGGTCATCTCAGCCCGCCGCGCCGGCCAGCAGCCGGACCCCCCGCACGATCTCGGACGGCGTCAGCTGCGCGTACCCCAGAACCAGTCGCACGCCCTTCTCCCGGCCCGGCAGCACCGTGTGGGCCGAGAGTGGCCGGACCGCGATTCCGGCCCGCTCCGCACGCCTCAGGAACCGTTCCTCGGGTCCGTACCGCGCCGGGAGGGAGGCGATGATGTGCAGCCCCGCCGCGATCCCGCTGACCTCGGCACCCGGGAAGTGCTCGCCGAGGGCGCGGACGAGGGTGTCGCGCCGCTCCCGGTAGGCCCGCTGGCAGCGGCGCAGCTGCCGGTCGTAGCCGCCGCCGGTGATGAAGTCCGCCAGCAGGGCCTGGTCCAGGGCGGGGTTGCCCAGGTCCATGGTGCGCTTGCGCTCCACGGCCTCGTCCAGCAGCCGCCGGGGCACCACCAGCCAGCCGAGCCGCAGCCCCGGCGCGAGGGACTTGCTCACCGAGCCGCTGTACGCGACACGGTCCGGATCGAGCCCCTGGAGGGCGCCGACCGGCGCCCGGTCGTAGCGGAAGTCGCCGTCGTAGTCGTCCTCCACGATCAGCCCGTCCACCGACCGCGCCCAGTCGAGCAGCTCGGCTCGGCGCGGCGCCGAGTAGGCGATCCCGGAGGGGAACTGATGGGCCGGGGTGGTGGACGCGGCGGTCACCCCCGAGCCGCGCAGGGGCGCCATGGCCAGCCCCTCGGCGTCCAGCGGCAGCGGCACCGTCCGCAGCCCGGCGGCGGCGAACAGCGGATCGTGCTCGGGGCTGCCCGGGTCCTCCACCCCGATCGCCCCGTGACCGCGCCCGCGCAGCACCTGGCCGAGGACCGTCATCGCCTGCGCGACACCCGAACACACCACCAGGCACTCCGGATCGGCCACGACCCCGCGCCGCCGGGTCAGCAGCGCGGCCAGCGCCGTCCGCAGCTCCGGCAGTCCCCGGGGATCGGGATAGCCGAGCGCCCGGTGCGGCAGCCGGGCCAGGACGGACCGGTGGGCCGCGCCCCACGCGGCCCGGGGGAAGAGCGAGAGATCGGGCGCCCCCGGGCGGAAGTCCACCAGCGCTCCGGGCACGCGCCGGGGCGCGAGATCCCGCGCTCCCCGCGCGGGGGCGCGCGCCGCGTCCCCCACCCAGGTGCCCGCGCCCCGGTCGCTGCGGAGATACCCCTCGGCCGTCAGCTGCTCGTACGCCTCGGTGACCAGCCCCCGCGACACCCCGAGATCGGCGGCCAGCTCCCGGCTCGCGGGCAGCCGGGTGCCCGCCGCCAGCCGGCCCGACCGCACCGCGTCCCGCAGCGCCGACTGGAGCGCCCGCCCGCGCTGCCGGGCCGGCGCCCCGGCCGCGGGCAGCAGCAGCTCCCACGCCGCGCTCCACCCGCCACTCCCCGGAGCGCCGCCCTCCGGGGCACCGGCCCCCTCGTCCCTCGCCCCCGGGCGCCTCGTCCCGCTCTCCCCCGAAGTGGTCCCCGATGACGTCATGGAAGTGGACCTTAAAGCGGACCGCCGGACCTCCTAGCCTCACCCCCATGAATCGCCCGACCACCCCGCTGAACAGCCAGACCCGCCGGACCCTGAACGGGGTGCTCCTCGTCTCCTTCGCCTACTGCCTCGTCGGAGCCTCCTTCACCGCCAACAGCGTGCTGGGCGACTATCCGTACGCGGGCGGCCAGGCGGTCCGCTACGCGCTCGCCCTCCTGCTGCTGCTCCCGCTGCTCGGCGGGCGGGCCGCGCTCGCCCCGGTACGGGCGCTCTCCGTGCGCCAGTGGGGACGGATCGCGCTGCTGGCCGGGGTCGGGATGGTGGGCTTCAACCTGGCGGTGCTGGCCGCCGAGCGCACCGCCGAACCCGCCGTTCCGGGAGTGTTCGTCGGGTGCGCGCCCGTCATCGTCGCCGTGTTCGTCCCGCTGATGGACGGCCGCCGGCCCACCCGGCCCGTGCTGTACGGCGCCCTGCTCGTCGCCGCCGGGGCCTTCACCGTCCAGGGGTGGGGCCGCACCGACACGGCCGGCATCGTCTTCTCGGTGGCCGCGCTGATCGGCGAGGTCGGCTTCGCGGTACTGGCCGCTCCGGTCCTGCGCCCGCTGGGGCCCCGGCTGCTGACGGCCTGTGTCTGCGGCGTCGCCGCCGTCGAGTCCGCGGTGATCGGCCTGGTCCTCGACGGGCGCGGGTTCGTCCGGCTGCCCGACCAGGGGGAGGCGCTCGCCCTGGTCTGGCAGGCCGCCGTGGTCACCGTCATCGGCTTTGTCGCCTGGTACATGGGCATTCAGCGGATCGGCACCGAGCGCGCCACGCTCTTCACCGGGCTGATCCCCGTCGCCGCCGCGCTCACCGCGCCGGTGGTGGGCGCCGGCAGCCTCGGCCCCGCCCAGGCGGCCGGCGGAGTCCTGGTGGGCGCGGGGGCCGCGCTCGGCTCCGGGGTGTTCGGCGCCCGGAGGTCAGCGTCCGCTGCCGTCCAGGAGGACCCGGGCGACCAGCGCGGGATCGTCGTTCATCGGGACGTGCCCACAGCCGGGCAGCCGGACGAGCCGGGCGCGGGGGATGGCCCGCTTGGCCCGGACCCCCTGACGGGGCGGGAGCAGCCGGTCCCGGGTCCCCCAGGCGATGGTGACCGGGACATCCGGGACATCGTGCGGGAAGGTGACGCTCAGTCCGGCGGCGAGCGTCTGGTGGAAGCCGGTGGCACCGCGCAGCGCGAGGGTCTCGGCGACGACCGCGCCGGATGAGCGCCTGCCGGGCCTGGCGTAGACGCTGCCCGTCAGCGCCGCCCGCCCGGCCGCCGACCGGGACAGCTTCTCGATCACCGGCAGCGGCACCGACCGGGCCCCCGCCCGCATCGCCCGGAGCGCCCCGAAGGCGAGGACGCGCTCCCGCTCGTTCCAGAATCCGGCGGGCGAGAGCGCGGTGACCGACCGTACGAGACCGGTCCGGCCCAGCTCCAGGGCGAGCAGCCCGCCGAGCGAGTTGCCCGCGACGTGCGGACGCTCGATCCCGAGCGCGGCGCAGAGCGAACCGAGCACCGCTCCCACGCTGTCCAGGTCGTACGCCATCCCGTCGGGCAGCGGCGCGGAGGCCCCGAAGCCGGGCAGGTCCACGGCGACGACCTCGCGCTCGGCGGCCAGTAGGCGGATCACCGGCTCCCAGGCCTGCCAGTGGTGTCCGATGCCGTGGAGGAGGAGCAGGGGCTCTCCCGCGCCATTCCTCTCGTAGGCCATGGACAGGGTCCGGTCACCCCCGGGTGACGCGATGGAGAACGAAATGTCCGCGACCATGACTGTTACTCCCTCATGTCGCCCCTGCTCGGAGCTTGTAGACGGCTTGTCAGTTAGAATTACCGATCGGTAGGTTCCGGTTCAAGAGCCGGGTGCGCACCTTCCCCGAACTGACCCGTTACTTCCGGCCGGGAGACATATGACGCACCCCGGCTGCCTGGACATGGGGGCGCCGGTCGGTTGGGATGGAGGGGTGGCGACCGAGACCCTGACCGATGTCTTCGAAGAGCACCGGCATGTGCTGACCGCAGTGGCCTACCGCATGCTCGGCCGGGTGGCCGACGCAGAGGACGTGGTTCAGGACGCCTGGCTCCGCTGGACTGCGCAGGATCGTACGAATGTCGCGGAACCCCGTGGCTATCTCGTAAGGATCACGACCCGCCTCGCCATCGACCGGCTGAGGCAGATCCAGTCCCGGCACGAGTCCTACATCGGCCCCTGGCTGCCCGAACCGATCGCCACGGACATCGGGCATACCACCCCCGATCTGACCGAACGGGCAGTTCTCGCCGAATCCGTCTCTCTCGCCGTCCTCGTCGTCATGGAATCACTCTCCCCGCTGGAGCGGGCGGTGTTCGTGCTGCGTGAGGCGTTCGGCTTCGCCCACGGGGAGATCGCGGCCATCCTGGAACGCTCCGAGGCGGCCGTGCGGCAGCTCGCGGGGCGGGCGCGCCGCCATGTGGACGAGCGCAAACCCCGCTACGACGTGGACCCGGTGGAGCGCCGGCATCTGACCGAGCGATTCATCGCCGCCGCGTCCGGCGGCGACCTGGAGCAGTTGCTCGCCCTGCTCGCACCCGATGTGCGCCTCGTCGGCGACAGCGGGGGCAAGGCGAGGGCGCCGCTCCAGGTCCTCCAGGGCGTGGGCAACGTGGGGCGTTTCCTCTTCGCCGTCGCGAAGGAGGCGATCCCGGCCGCGGAGGGCAGGATCACCGAGGTCAACGGCGCGCCGGCGCTGCTCGTCCTCTCCGGCGGAAAGCCGGACAGTGTCATCCACGTGGACATCGCGGACGGACGTATTCAGTGTGTCTACATCATGCGTAACCCAGACAAACTCTCCGGGGTGGCTCCGATGTAACCCCTGTGGCCCCTGGAAGCCCTGCTTCCATGCACGTCAGAGCCCTTGTCCGAAAAATCATGGGCAATGTGTGGTGCGCGCTTCACTGGGGTGCTAACAGCCTGTGAACGCTTGCCCAACCCGGTCGACTTCATCGGGTGACAAACGCAGGATTGGTCTTGACCAAGGTGACGCGCCGTCCTATGGTCGGCATAGATAGTGCAGGAACCTTTAATAAACAAGGGCGCGGAAAAGCCGCCGCTGACACGGCGAATGCGGAGGATCAGGGTGGGGACCACGCAGCTGGAATCAGTGCCGGAACCGAAGTACTGGCACCTCAAGACGGTGATCGGGGAAGCGCTCGACTCGGATTTCGCGGTGGGGGAGATCCTGCCGAACGAACGGGACCTCGCCGCGCGCTTCGGAGTCGCCCGAGCGACCCTGCGCCAAGCACTCGAACAACTCGAACTCGAAGGGCGGCTCCAGCGGCGCCGAGGCGTCGGCACGACCGTCGCCCCGCCGCGCATGGGAGTGGATGTCTCCACCACCCAGCACGCCTGGCCCGGCTCCGCCCAGGACGCCTGGCAGTCCTTCGACTGCACCAGAGCCGTACCGCCCGCCGCGGTGGCCCGGCTGCTCGCGACAGCGACCGAAGAGGAGACGTACACGCTGCGCAGACTGCGCGTGAGCCATGGGCAGCCGGTCGCGGCCGAGCAGCTCTACGTTCCGGCCACGTCCGTGCCCGGTCTGTCGGCCATAGACGCACCGCCGGGGCCCGCGCGCGCCCGCGCCGTGCTCCGTGAACTCCAGCGGCTCGACCTGGACGGCCAGGACCGCGCCGTGGAACTGGGCTCGGCCCGCGCAGACGACGCCCGGGAGCTCGACCGGCTCCCCGGCGCGCCCGTGCTGGTCGTGACCACCCGCTACTTCTCCCGGGGCAGGACCGCCGCCGTGACGGTGGCGACCTACCGGGCCGACACCTGCCGGCTCACCTTCGGGGACTCCGGCGATGTGCAGATAAGCCACCACGGTACGGAGCGACGCGCCTCCTGAACACCACACCCGGCCGGCCCACCGGGCCCGGCCGGGACCGCACGGACCCGTACGGCCCGCCGCACCGAGCCAGCGCTCAGCGGCGGGCCGTCACCGTGCCCTCCACCGCGAACAGCTCCTCCTCGACATGGTCGAGCGCCAGCCGCAGCGCACCCGTCGCCACGACCGCCTCCCGCAGCAGCGACAGCGCCACCTTCGGCGGGCGCAGACAGTAGCGCGCCAGCTCGTCGCGGAGCGGGTCGAGCACACCGTCGATCCCGGCGGCCCAGCCGCCGACCACCACCAGCTCCGGATCGAGCGCCAGCACCAGCGCCGCCACATCGTGGACCAGACGCTGGATGAACCGTTCCACCGCGGCCTGCGCCCGGGCGTCGCCCCGCTTGGCGAGAGTGAAGACATCCGCCACCGCGTGCTCGTCGAGCGGGTGCAGCGGCTCGTCCGTCGTCGAGAGCAGCCGCTCCGGGGTCGCCTCGCGCCCCAGCAGATGCAGCGCCCCGATCTCGCCGGCCGCGCCGCCGAAGCCCCGGTGCAGCCGGCCGCCGATCAGCGATCCCGCGCCCGGGCTCAGCCCCGCCAGCACGAAGACGACATCGTCGGAGCCCCTCGCCTGCCCCTTCCAGTGCTCGGCGACCGCCGCCGCGTTGGCGTCGTTCTCCACGATCACCGGGCAGCGGAAGGAGCGCTGGAGCCGCTGCCCCAGGGGCAGCCCGGTCCAGCCCGGCAGCGCCGTGCCCAGCCGTACGGTCCCGTCGGCCTCCACGATCCCCGGGGTGCCGACCCCGACCGCCCGCAGATTGGTCCGGGAGATCCCGGCCCGCCGCAGCACATCCGCGATCACCAGCCGCACCCGCTCCAGCCGGTCGTCGGCCGACGCCGACTCCGAGACCTCCCGGTCCCCGGCGCCGATGATGCGCCCGTCCAGCCCGGACACCAGCGCGGAGACCCGGTGCGGGCCTATCTCCACCCCCAGCAGATGCCCCGCCTCGACCCGGAACCGGAAGCGGCGCGCCGGGCGGCCCTGACGGCGCGCCTCGCCCTCCTCGGGGACCGACTCGCTGACCAGCCCTGTTTCGACAAGCCCCTCGATCACGCCCTCGACCGTCGGCCGGGAGAGTCCCGTCAGCCGGGTCAGATCCGTGAGCGTGGGGGAGCCGGCGTCCCGCAGCGCATGGAGTACCACCGCGGAGTTGATCCGCCGCAGCAGCGACGGGTCTCCGCCGGTCAGCCGCCCCACCATGTGTCCTTCCAGCCCTCACTCGTGCAGATCGGGCGCGTGTGTCTGCCGGATCGTACTCGCTGGCTCTCCGACGTGCACGATCGGTGCAAGGCGTGCAACGCGGGGGCGCCCGCACCCCGCCCCTCGGCCCCCGCCCGGCGCGGGCCCCGGGGCCGGGGGCCGGCGCCCGAACCCCCGCGCCTCAAACGCCGGCGGGGCTGAAGTGGTGCTGCTCAGTCGCCGGCGAGGCTGAAGGTGCTCGGGTTCGTCGGCGGGGCTGACGTGGTGCTGCTCAGTCGCCGGAGGGGGAGGGGTGCGTCTCAAACGCCGGTGGGGTCGAGGTGGTGCGCCTCGGGTTGCCGGTGGGGTGGGGCGGCGTGCCCGAGGGCGGGGTTTGCCCTGCGTTCGGGTGGGGGTGGGGAATCCGGGCCTTCCGGAGGCGGCTCCGGGGGAGATCGAGGACGGGGCCGGGGCACACGGAGACCGCACCGGGCGGGGCCCGCTCACCGGGCGGGGGCGGGGCCTCCGGCCGGGGGCGGGAGGGCGGTCGCGGCCCGCAGGCGGGCGAACTCCTCCGCCATCGACTGCGCCGTCCAGTGCGCGTTCAACCCGCTCGGGTTGGGCAGCACCCACACCCCCGCCCCGCCGACGCTCAGCTCCTGACGCCCGATTTGGGCCTTGCGGTCGCCGAAGGCCGTGCGGTACGCGGTCACTCCCACCACCGCCAGCCAGCGCGGCCGCAGCCGCTCCACCTTCGCCCGCAGCAGCCGCCCGCCCTCCCGCAGCTCCTCGTCGTCCAGCTCGTCGGCGCGGGCCGTCGCCCGGGCCACCACATTGGTGATGCCCAGGCCGTACCCCGTCAGCTCGCCCTGCTCCGACGGGTGCAGCCGGCGCGGGGTGAAGCCCGAGAGATGCAGAACCGGCCAGAAACGATTGCCCGGCCGGGCGAAGTGGTGGCCGGTCTCCGCCGACATCAGCCCCGGGTTGATACCGCAGAAGAGCACCCGCAGGCCCTCCGCGACCACATCGTCGACGGTGCGGTCGCGGGGGTCGCGGGGGCCGGGGGCGTCCCCGGGGCTCAGAGGATCGATCCCGGGCTGTACCCGGCCGCCGCCGGGTGCTTCGCGGTGATCTCCCCGACCCGGGCGAGCACCGCTGCGACCTGCCCGGCCGCCGCGCCCGTGAACGACAGCTTGTCCGCCATCAGGGCGTCCAGCTCGGCCCGGTCCAGCGGAATCCGCTCGTCCGAGGCGAGCCGGTCCAGCAGCTCATTGCGCTCCGCGCCCTGCTCCCGCATCGCCAGCGCCGACGCCACCGCGTGCTCCTTGATGACCTCGTGCGCCTCCTCGCGGCCCACACCCGCCCGCACCGCGGCCATCAGCACCTTCGTGGTGGCCAGGAACGGCAGATAGCGGTCCAGCTCACGGGCGATCACGGCCGGGAAGGCGCCGAACTCGTCCAGCACCGTCAGGAAGGTCTCCAGCAGCCCGTCCAGGGCGAAGAACGCGTCCGGCAGCGCCACCCGGCGCACCACCGAGCAGGACACATCCCCCTCGTTCCACTGGTCGCCCGCCAGCTCGCCCGCCATCGAGGCATAGCCGCGCAGAATCACCGTCAGACCGTTCACGCGCTCGCAGGAGCGGGTGTTCATCTTGTGCGGCATGGCGGAGGACCCCACCTGGCCCGGCTTGAAGCCCTCGGTGACCAGCTCGTGCCCGGCCATCAGCCGGATCGTCCTGGCGACCGACGAGGGCGCCGCCGCGAGCTGCACCAGCGCGGTGACCACGTCGTAGTCGAGCGAGCGCGGATAGACCTGGCCGACCGAGGTGAACGCCTCGGCGAAGCCCAGGTGTCCGGCGATCCGCCGCTCCAGCTCGGCCAGGCTCGCGCTGTCCCCGCCCAGCAGGTCCAGCATGTCCTGCGCGGTGCCCATCGGGCCCTTGATCCCGCGCAGCGGATAACGGGCCAGCAGCTCCTCGACACGGCCGTACGCCACCAGCAGCTCGTCCGCCGCGGACGCGAAGCGCTTCCCCAGCGTCGTGGCCTGCGCGGCCACATTGTGCGAGCGCCCGGCCATCACCAGCTCCGCGTACTCGCCGGAGAGCCGGCCGAGGCGGGCCAGCACCGCGACCGTCCGGTCGCGCACCAGCTCCAGCGAGAGCCGGATCTGGAGCTGCTCCACATTCTCGGTCAGATCCCGGGAGGTCATGCCCTTGTGGATCTGCTCATGGCCCGCGAGCGCGTTGAACTCCTCGATCCGCGCCTTCACATCATGACGGGTGATCTTCTCGCGCTCGGCGATCGACGCCAGATCGACCCGGTCGAGCACGCGCTCGTAATCGGCGATGGCGCCATCCGGCACCTCGATCCCGAGATCCTTCTGCGCACGCAGCACGGCGAGCCAGAGCCTCCGCTCCAGCCTCACCTTCTGCTCGGGGGACCAGAGGGCCGCCAGCTCCGCGGAGGCATAGCGGTCGGCCAGGACATTGGGGATACGGGGCTTCGCAGACACAGCAGTCACACGGCCAGATTCTACTGGCGGTTCCTGCAGGCCGGCGCCGCGGTCCCGGTTGTACGTTGCTACGAGAGCCCGCCGTGCCCCGAGGGCGGGGGCTCGTACGGCAGCAGCTCGGGCCGTTTCGGCGGGAGCCCGTCCCCGGAGGACCTGCCGGTCAGCCGGCGCCCCACCCACGGGCCCAGATGGCGGCGGGCGAACCGCAGGTCCTCGGTCCGCCGGGCCGTCCACCGCGCCGGGACCGCCACCGGCAGGGGGGTCCGCCAGTCGTCCCGCGCGTCGAGGCCGAGCGCCTGCCCGACCGCGCCGGCCGCTCTCCGGTGGCCCTCGGCGGTCAGATGGAGCCGGTCCGCGTCCCAGAGCCGGGGATCGCCCAGCGCGCCGGAGCCGTACAGATCCACCACCAGCGCGCCGTACCGCTCCGCCACCTCGTCCACGTGGGTGAACAGCTCCTCCATGCGCGGCCGGAACCGGTCGAGGAAGGGCCCCTGGCGCCCGGGGCTGTGCATCAGCACCAGCCGGCGGCACGACGGTGCCAGGGTGGCCACCGCCTCCTCCAGATGGAAGCGCACCCTGCCCATGTCGCAGCCGGGGCGCAGCGCGTCGTTGAGCCCGCCGACGAGCGTCACCAGATCCGCCCGCATCGCGGCGGCCGGAACGGCCTGCTCGGCGGCGATCTGGCCGATGAGTTTGCCGCGCACCGCGAGATTCGCGTACCGGAACCCCGGCGCGCGGGCGGCCAGCCGGGCGGCGAGCAGATCCGCCCAGCCCCGGTAGGAGCCGTCCGGCAGCAGATCGGACATGCCCTCGGTGAAGGAATCACCCACCGCGACAAAGCTTGTGTAGTTGGCAGTCATCTCCATGGCGGCATCGATCCTACCGCCGGGTAGCGACTCCGTGCGAGGACGCGGAACGGCCCGGGCCCCCGTGCGGGGACCCGGGCCGTACGCCCTGGGGGAGGGGTCAGTCGCGCCGGCCGACCAGCTCCCGCAGCACGTCCTCCATCGTCACCAGACCCTCCGGAATGCCGTCCTCGTCGAGGACGGCCGCCAGATGGGTACGGCTGCGCCGCATCGCGGTCAGGACATCGTCCAGCGGCGCCGTCGCCCGCACCCGGGCGATCGGCCGCATGGCCGTCACCGGGAAGGGCTCATGGCGCGGAGCCGCGTCCAGCGCGTCCTTGACATGGAGATAGCCGAGGATGCCGCGGCCCGTGTCCATGACGGGGAAGCGCGAGAAACCGGACTCCGCCGAGAGCTGCTCCAACTGCTCCGGAGTCGTCCCGACCCCCGCGTACACCACCTGCTCCACCGGCATCACGACATCGCGCACCGGGCGCCGGCCCAGCTCCAGCGCGTCGCGCAGCCGCTCGGCCGAACGGTCGTCCAGCAGCCCCGCGTCACCCGCGTCGGCCACCATCCGGGCCAGCTCGTCGTCCGAGTAGGTCGCCGCGACCTCGTCCTTGGCCTCCACGCGCAGCAGCTTCAGCAGCGTGTTGGCGAAGGCGTTGATCGTGAAGATCACCGGGCGCAGCCCGCGCGCCACCGCCACCAGCGGCGGGCCGAGCAGCAGCGCGCTGCGCGTCGGCTCGGCCAGCGCGATGTTCTTCGGCACCATCTCGCCGAGGAGCATGTGCAGATATGTCGCCAGGGAGAGCGCGATCACGAACGAGATCGGGTGGATCGCGCCGTCCGGCACACCGAGCGAGTGGAACACCGGCTCCAGCAGATGCGCGATGGCGGGCTCGGCGACGATGCCCAGGATCAGGGTGCACAGGGTGATGCCGAGCTGGGCCGCCGCCAGCAGCGCCGACACATGCTCCAGACCCCAGAGCACACTGCGGGCCCGGCGGTTGCCGGCCTCCGCCATCGGCTCGATCTGGCTGCGGCGCACGGAGATCAGCGCGAACTCCGCGCCCACGAAGAAGGCGTTGACCACCAGGGTCAGCAGTCCGATGAGAAGCTGGATCGCGATCATCGTCCGGCCTCCTCGGGTCCGGCGGGGACATCGGCCGGGCTCGGCGCGTGCATCAGCACCCGCGCGGCCCGCCGCCCGGTGGCGTCGACCACGTCGAGCCGCCAGCCCTCCAGATCGATCCGGTCACCCTCGGCCGGGATGCGTCCCAGCTCGGTGGCGACCAGTCCGGCGAGGGTCTCGTAGGGCCCCTCGGGGACCCGCAGGCCCACCTGCTCCAGCTGATCGGTGCGGGCGGCGCCATCCGCCGACCACAGCGAACGGCCGTCGGCGTCCTCGCCGGCGGGGGCGAGATCGGGGGTCTCGTGCGGATCGTGCTCGTCCCGCACCTCGCCCACGACCTCCTCGACGATGTCCTCCATCGTCACCACACCGGCGGTGCCGCCGTACTCGTCGATGACGACGGCCATCGTGGACCGGCCGCCGAGCCGGTCCATCAGCCGGTCCACGGTCAGTGTCTCCGGTACCAGCAGCGGTTCGCGCAGCACATCGGAGATGCTCCGGCGATGGCGCTGATCCGCGGGGACCGCGAGGACGTCCTTGATGTGCGCGATGCCGACCACCGTGTCGAGGCTGCCCCGGTAGACCGGGAAGCGGGAGAGGCCGGTGGCGCGGGTGGCGTTGGCGACATCCTCCGCCGTGGCCTGCACCTCCAGGGCCGTGACCTGGACCCGCGGGGTCATCACATTCTCCGCGGTCAGCTCGGCCAGGCTCAGGGTACGGACGAACAGCTCGGCGGTGTCCGCCTCCAGCGCGCCCTCCTTCGCCGAGTGCCGGGCCAGCGCGACCAGCTCCTGCGGGCTGCGGGCGGAGGCCAGCTCCTCGGTGGGCTCCATGCCGAGCCGGCGCAGGATGCGGTTGGCCGTGTTGTTGAGATGGCTGATCAACGGCTTGAAAGCGGCGGTGAACAGCCGCTGGGCGGGGGCCACGACCTTGGCGACGGCCAGGGGGGAGGAGATCGCCCAGTTCTTGGGGACCAGCTCGCCGACCACCATCAGCACCACCGTGGAGAGCGCGGTGCCGAGGACCAGGGCGACGGAGGAGGCCACCGACGGGGAGAGGCCGAGATCCTCGACCGGCCCGCGGATCAGCTTGCTGATCGAGGGCTCGGAGAGCATGCCGACGACCAGATTGGTCACGGTGATGCCCAGCTGGGCCCCGGAGAGCTGGAAGGTGAGGCCGCGCACGGCCTTGAGGGCACTCGCCGCGCCGCGCTCGCCGCGCTCGACGGCGCTTTCGAGGTCGCTGCGTTCGACCGTGGTGAGGGAGAACTCCGCTGCGACGAAGACGCCACAGGCGAGCGAGAGCAGTACCGCCACGAGGAGGAGGAGCACTTCGGTCATCGGGTCACCTCCGTCCCAGGATCGGTCAGGGGGGCGGGGAGTGCTCGATGTCTGCTACTGGGAGGCTCGTCCATGGACGGACGCTCACACCTTTCATACGGAGGGTTCACACGGAGAGTAATGGTCGGTCCATAGTAAAGGACCAGCAAAGTCGATCGACGGGAAGGCCCGGATCAAGCCTATCGGCCCTCGCCCTCCCCCCGCCTGCCCCCGAATGTGCGGAACAACGCACTCTCCCGCGCCCCGGGGCTCCCCGCCGGGGCCCGGGGCGCGCCCCGGCCGGTGCGGCCTTTGGACGACCCCGTGCCACAGGTCCCCGTGCGGGGCGGGGGCGGTCAGGGCAGGGGCTTGACCCAGCGGCGCCAGTGGTCCTCGCGGTGGTAGCCGGCCGCCTCCCACACCCGCTGAGCCCGCTCATTCACCTCCAGCACCATCGCGTCCCCCCGCCGCCCCCCGACCGCCGCGAACCTCCGCTCCGCCGCCGCCAGCAGCGCCGCCCCGATGCCCTGCCTCCGGTGGGCGGGGTGCACGGCGAGGCGGTAGAGGGAGCAGCGCCAGCCGTCCCACCCCGCGATCACCGACCCCACCACCCTCCCCGCGGACTCCGCCAGAATCAGCGCCTCCGGGTCCCGCGCGATGAGCCGGCCGACGCCGTCCAGGTCGTCCGTGATGCTCGTGCCCTCGGCGGCCTCCGCCCAGAGGGCGAGCACGGTTCCGGCCTCATCGGCCCGGGCGGTACGTATGCGCGGCTCAGTCATGATCCAGAGCCAAGCACGCCGCACCGCGCCCGTGCCACCGCCTTTCGGCGACGCCACCGGCTCAGCGCACGGCCGACGCGTACGCGGCGGCGTTCACCGAGGCCGTGAAGGCGTCCGCGTCCCACCACCCGCCCAGACGCGGAGCCAGCCACCCCGGCGCCCGCACCCGGAAATCCCCGGGCGCGAGCCGCCCCGCGCCCTCCGGAACCGCCCCCAGCAGCGGCGCCCCCGCCACCTCCGGAAGATCCAGCAGATTGCACCGGGCGGCGAGATCCGGCTCGGCCGGCCAGCTCCCCACCACCACCCCGAGCTGCTCGATCCCGCGCGCCCGCAGCGCCTCCCCGGTCAGCGCCACCGAGTTGAGCGTGCCGAGCCCGGCCGCGGCCACCACCAGCACCGGCGCCCCGAGCAGCCCGGCGGCGTCGGCGAGGGTGGCGCCCGCGCTGTCGAACCGTACGAGCAGCCCGCCCGCGCCCTCCACCAGCACCAGGTCGTACCGGTCGGCGAGGGAGCCGACCCGCTCGGCGATCTCCCGCGCCCCCACCCCCGGCAGCCCGGCGCGGCGCGCGGCGGCGGCGGGCGCCAGCGGCTCCCGGAACCGCGCCAGCTCCACCCCGTGCACCGCCCCGCCGAGCCTGCGCACCTCGTCGAGGTCCCCGGGCTCACCCCCGCCGACACCGGTCTGCGCGGGCTTCACCACGGCCACCCGGCGGCCCTGCGCGAGGGCCGCCACCGCGGCGGTGACCACGGTCTTCCCGATCTCGGTCCCGGTCCCGGAGACGATGATGACGGACATATGCCGCTTGCCTTTCGCTGGATGTGCCGCTTGTCTGGTTCACCGCGCGGGTGCGGCCCCGCCCGCCGCGGCCGACGGGGGGCTCAGCTCCGGTGCGAGGCCTCCGCCGCCGCGCACACGGCCTCGCACACCCGCGCCAGATCCGCGTCGCCCGTCACATAGGGCGGCATCGTGTAGACGAGATCGCGGAACGGCCGCAGCCACACCCCGGCCCGCACCGCCGCCTCCGTCGCCCGGACCATGTCCACCTCGCGGTCCAGCTGGACCACCCCGACACCGCCCAGCACCCGGACGTCCCGCACCCCCGGCAGTCCCCGGGCGGGCGCGAGCCCCTCCCGCAGCCCCGACTCCAGCCGCTTGACGTCCTGGGCCCACTCCCCGGCCAGCAGCAGATCGATGGAGGCGTTCGCCACGGCGGCGGCCAGCGGATTGCCCATGAACGTCGGGCCGTGCGCCAGCACCGGGACCTCGCCCCGGGAGATGCCCTCCGCCACCCCGGGGGTGCAGACGGTGGCCGCCAGCGAGAGATACCCGCCGGTCAGGGCCTTCCCCAGACACATCACATCCGGGCAGATCCCGGCCTGCTCCGCCGCGAAGAGCGTTCCGGTGCGGCCGAACCCCGTCGCGATCTCGTCGAGGATCAGCAGCACACCCCGCTCGTCGCAGATCTCCCGCAGCACCCGCAGATAGCGGGGGGAGTGGAACCGCATCCCGCCCGCGCCCTGCACCACCGGTTCCACGATCACCGCGGCCAGCTCATCGGCGTGGCGGGTGACCAGCTCCCGCAGCTGGTCCGCGTACGCCTCCTCGTACTCCTCGGGCGGCGCGTCCGCGAAGATCTGGCGGGGCAGCGCGCCCGACCAGAGCCGGTGCATCCCGCCGTCCGGGTCGCACACCGCCATGGGCTGCCAGGTGTCGCCGTGGTAGCCGCCGCGCCAGGTCAGCAGGCGCTGTTTGGCGGGCCGCCCGGCGGAGCGCCAGTACTGGAGACACATCTTGACCGCGACCTCGACCGCGACCGAGCCCGAGTCGCTCAGGAAGACATGGCGCAGCGGCTCGGGGGTGATCTCCACCAGCCGGGCCGCCAGCCGGACGGCGGGCTCATGGGTCAGCCCGCCGAACATCACATGGCTCATCCGCTCCAGCTGGCCGCGCGCCGCCTCATTGAGGACGGGGTGGTTGTAGCCGTGGATCGCCGACCACCACGACGACATGCCGTCGATCAGCTCGCGCCGCCCGTGGACGGGCTCCGCCAGCCGCAGCCGCACCCCCGACGCCGACTCCACGACCAGCGGATCGGCGCGGCCGGGCATGGGGCCGTACGGATGCCAGACATGGGCCCGGTCCAGCGCCACCAGCTCGGCGACGGAGCGGGACTCAGGCATTGGGCGCCAGCCCGGTGCCGGCGCCCCGGCGGCGCACGGTCACCAGATCCGTACGGGCGGCAGAGGGCTCCGCCGCGGCCCGCGCGGGCACCTCCTCCGTACCGCCCGGCCCGCTCACGCCCGGACCGTCCCCGCCGCACGCCCCGGCCTCCGCGCCCGCCGAGCCGCAGCCCGCCGGTGCCCGGTGCCCGGGCAGGGTGGTGGTGCCCGCGCCCTCCACCTCGAAGCCGGCGTCCGCGATCATGTCCAGATCGGCCTGGCCCGCCTGCCCCTCACTGGTCAGATAGTCACCCAGGAAGACCGAGTTGACCAGGTGCAGCGCCAGCGGCTGGAGCGAGCGCAGATGCACCTCGCGCCCGCCCGCGAGCCGTACCTCCACATCCGGGCAGACGAACCGCACCATCGCCAGAATCCGCAGACACCGCTGCGGGGTGAGGTTCCACTCCTTCGCCAGCGGAGTTCCCTCGAAGGGGATCAGAAAGTTCACCGGCACCGAGTCCGGGTCGAGTCCGCGCAGCGCGAAGACCACATCGACGAGGTCCTCGTCCTTCTCGCCCATCCCCGCGATCAGACCGGAGCAGGGCGAGAGTCCCGCGCCCCGGGCCCGTTGCACCGTCTCCACCCGGTCGGCGTAGGTGTGGGTGGTGGTGATGGCGCCGTAGGTCGACTCGGAGGTGTTGAGATTGTGGTTGTAGGCGTCCGCGCCGGCCTGCCGCAGCCGCTCCGCCTGGCCGTCGGAGAGCAGTCCGAGACAGGCGCAGACCTCGACCCCCTCGTTCTGCTCCTTGATCGCCTCGATGGTCTTCGAGACCCGGTCGACATCGCGGTCGGTCGGGCCGCGCCCGCTGGCGACCAGACAGACCCGCTTGGCGCCGCCCGCCACCCCGGCCGCCGCCGCCTCGGACGCCTCGTCCGGCTTCAGCCAGGTGTACTTGAGGATCTCCGCCTTCGAGCCGAGCCGCTGGGAGCAGTAGGAGCAGTCCTCCGGGCAGAGCCCCGACTTGAGATTGACGAGATAGTTGAGTTTCACCCGCCGCCCGAACCACTGGCGGCGCACCCGGCCCGCCGCGGCCACCACATCGAGCAGCTCGTCGTCGGAGGTCGCCAGTACGGCGAGTGCCTCTTCACGGGTCGGCAGCTCGCGCCGAAGCCCCTTCTCCACCAGCGTGTTCAGCAGGTCCATGGCGCCGATCCTGACGTACGGCGCGCCGGTTGGGAAAGGCGGAACCCCACAACAGACCATGGTCGAGGTGTGTGTATGACCACATTCGGTCCGGGGTCCGGCCCGGTTAGGGTCTGTGCGCTGCCTACAAAACGCCCCGGTCAACGGGGGCGGCGCACCCGGCGGTGCGGACCGTACCAGAGCACCGGAAGAGGACCTCATCACCATGACCCAGGACCCTTTCGAGTGGATCGAGGACGAATCCGGCCACCGCCGCCGGGCGGGTCTGGTGCGCACCCTGCGGCCCCGCGCGGCCGACTGCGGTCTGCTCGACCTGGCGGGCAACGACTACCTCGGGCTCTGCCGCCACCCGGAGGTCACCGCCGCGGCGGCCGACGCGGCCCACCGCTGGGGCGCGGGCGCGACCGGCTCCCGGCTCGTCACGGGCAGCACCGCCCTCCACGCCGAACTGGAGGAGGAGATCGCCGCGTTCTGCGGATTCGACGCGGCCCTGGTGCTCTCCTCCGGCTACGCGGCCAATCTCGCCGCGCTGACCGCGCTGACCACCCGGGACTCGCTGATCGTCTCCGACGCGGGAAATCACGCGTCGATCATTGACGGCTGCCGGCTCTCCCGCGCGCGGACGGAGATCACCGCGCACGCCGACGCGGAAGCGGTGCGCGGGGTGCTCGGTGCCCACGCCGGGCGGCGCGCCCTGGTGGTCACCGACGGGGTGTTCTCGGTGGACGGGGACGCCGCCCCGCTGGCCGCTCTCGCCGGTGTCTGCCGCGAGCGGGGCGCGGCCCTGCTCGTCGACGACGCGCACGGTCTCGGCGTACTCGGCGAGGGCGGCCGCGGAGCGCCGCACGCGGCGGGCATCGCGGGCGGCGCGGGCGTCGTCGCGACGCTCACCCTCTCCAAGTCGCTCGGCAGCCAGGGCGGGGTGGTCCTCGGCCCGGCCGCCGTGATCGACCATCTGGTCAACACCGCGCGCACCTTCATCTTCGACACGGGTCTGGCACCGGCCGCCGCCGGGGCCGCGCTGGCCGCGCTGCGCCTGCTGCGGCGCGAGCCGGAGCGCGCGGCCAGGGTGCGTACGGTCGCGATGGCCCTGCACCGGGGGCTGACGGAACGGGGCCTGACGTCCGTACGCCCCGACGCGGCCGTGGTCTCCGTGCATGCGCCCTCGCCGGGCGCCGCGGTGGAGTGGGCCGCGAACTGCCGGGCCGCCGGTCTCGCCGTTGGCTGCTTCCGGCCCCCTTCGGTGCCGGACGGTGTCTCACGGGTGCGGCTGACGGCCCGGGCGGATCTGACCGATCAGCAGATCGCCCGGGCGGTGGCGGCGGTGGCCGGGGCCGCGCCGGTCAGCTGACGCTCTCGGTTCCCATGGCGGTGAGGAAGCGGCTCCACGCACGGGCGGAGAAGCGCAGCGGGCGCCGGCCCGTGTCCTTGGAGTCCCGTACGGCCAGGATGCCGTCCGGCGCCAGCAGGGCCGCCTCGACGCAGTTGTTCTTCGCCGTGCTGCGGCTGCTCCGCCGCCACACCAGACCTTCGGGCACGGGGTGTTCACGCATGAGGCCCTCCTAGGCGCCGCCTGCCAGGGCGGCGATCAGATCCAGGGATTCGACCGGTGGGAGCGCGCGCCTCTGCATCGTCGCGAAGGCGGCGCTGTACACCGCGAGATCCTCTGCCCGCTCCAGCGAGACGCTACGCGTCAAGTGGTCAAGAATGACCACATCCAGATCAGAGGTGCTCGGAAACGAGAAGATAACGAAAGATCCCGTCTGCCCCGCGTATCCGCCGGCGGAGAACGGCACCACCTGGAGCCGTACACAGGGCAGCTCCGACGCCGCGGCCAGCGCCCGCAGTTGCGCCCGCATCACCCCGGGGCCGCCCACCTCGCGCCGCAGCACCGCCTCGTCGAGCACCACACTCAGCGCGGGCGGCCTGGGGCCGCGCAGCACCTCCTGGCGGGCGATCCGCACCTCCGCGAGCGAGTCGACGGTCGCGTCGGGGAGATCCGCGAGCGTCGCCCGGGTCACCGCCCGGGCGTACTCGGCGGTCTGGAGCAGCCCCGGCACCGCCGAGGTCTCCACCGTGCGCACGGCGCGCGCCTGCGACTCCAGGCTGATGAAGTCGCGGTACTCGGCGGGCAGCAGCGACCGGTAGGCGTGCCACCAGCCGTCCCCGCCGCCGTCCGCGGCGTCCGCCAGGGTCTCCAGCAGCAGCCGGGGGCCGGGGTCGGCGACCCGGTACAGATCGAGCAGCAGCCGCACATCGCCCGCCTTCACCCCGCTGGCGCCGGTCTCGATCCGGCTCACCTTCGACTGGTGCCAGCCGGCCAGTTCCGCCGCGCCGCGGCTGGTGAGCCGGGCGGCCACCCGCGCTCTGCGGAGTTCCTCGCCGAGCCTGCGGCGGCGCACCGCCGGACCGTGGCGCATCGGGGCTTCCTTCCGTCGATCCGTCGAACGCTGTCGGTTCGCCCGCGATCCAAGTGGGTGGAGCCGCCAAATCCGGTCCTTCGTCGCAGAGTTCACCGCATCGAGCGACAGATATATGCATATCTTGGGGGATCGCCCCTTCTGGGGAGGGGATGAGTGGCACTCTGGCGATCAGCGCAATCCGTGGCCGCCCGCGCAATCCCTCCGCTTCGAGTTCGGAGCCCGGCCGCGGTGGGAAAGGGACAGCGTCGCCATGGCAGACCTTCAGGAAGCCTCCGTCACCCTGCCGAGCGATCCCGCTTCGGTCTCCGTGGCACGGACATTCGTCGCCGACGTCGTCTCCGAGTGGGGCCTGCCGGCCGGGGGCGCGGCCGTGGAGACGATCCGGCTGATCGTCTCGGAGCTGGTGACCAATGCGGTCCAGCACACCTTCGGCCAGTCGCCCACCTTCACGGTGGACCTGGAGCTGGAGCGGGACGAGAGGCTGCGCATCGGGGTGACCGACAGTCACCCGCGCTGGCCCCAGCGGCTGCCCGCCGCCGTGCGGCAGGACAACGGCCGGGGGATGGTGATCGTCCGCGCGCTCACGGCGGAGAGTGGCGGCAGGCTCAGCGTCACACCCACCCGGGAGGGCGGGAAGACGGTCTGGATCGCCCTGCCGTGGCCGGCCGGGACGTCCGGCTGAGCGGCACCCGGCCTGCGCGGCAGGCCGGGCGTCGGGGCTCCCGCGTCCGGCGCGGGAGGCCAGGTCGTGGCCGCGACCTGGCTCCCCGGCCGGGCGGCGGGGCCCGGTGGCGGGCCGCCGGGGGTCCACCCGGCGGCCCGCACGGGCTCACTGCCGGTCCGTCAGCGCACCCGGCCGTACTTGACGCTCTTGCTCCAGATCTTGTCCAGCTTCACCCAGGACCCCTTCTTGGGCGAGTGCCAGATCTTTCCCTTACCGGCGTAGATGCCCACGTGGTAGACGTAGCCGCCGGAGTGGAAGAACACCAGGTCCCCGGCCTTGCGCCCGGAGGCCGACACGCGCTTGGTCTTGTTGTACTGCTGCTGGGCGGTGCGGGGCAGCTTCTTGCCCGCTCTCTTGTACGAGTAGAGCGTGAGCCCCGAGCAGTCGAAGCGGGACGGCCCGGTTCCTCCGTACCGGTAGGGCGCTCCCTTCTTGGAGGCCGCCACCTTGAGCGCCTTGCCCGCGTGGGACGTGGCGGCGTGCGCCTCGCTCGTGCCGCCCGGCACGAGCAGCGAACCGCCGAGGGCGGCGAGGGTGAGGGCCGATACGGCCCCCGCCCGGCTCATCAGAAACGGGACGTTTGTCTGCGCAGTCATGCGCAACCCTTCGTCAGCCGCCTGTGAAGGATGACCTGTCGGGTTCGGGCGGACGAAGGTGCCCGGCCGCGTGACGCGGCTTCACCCCGAGGGACGTCCGGACTTTCCGGCTGCCCCGTACTGCTCGGGTCCTCCACTCCTGCCGAAGCACTTCCATCGACCAGTCATCCGAAGCGGCGGCAGGACTCGGCGTCCGCTCGGACCGCCCCGCCGAGGTGACGGGGGCTTGTCGTCCCAGGGATCTTGACCCACGACATGGCGGAATTCCGAGCGGAAACGGCGTTATGTGAGTTTTAACACCCTTGGTCCGTTCAGGTGGACATGGCCTCCGGACGGTCCGGCCCTCGACACCCGAGCATGCCCGCACCAGGGCCGGAATAGAGCATTCCGAGAGATTGGCCACGGTGATGCGCAACTCGACCGTAGTTGGCGCCGAGGCCGCGAGTACATCAAAAGGAGTAGCTCGACCGTCACCCGTATGGCGGTTGACGAGGTTCCGCCGACCGCTCCGATTCGTCCGTTCCCGGGGGTTCACCGAGGGATGTACCGCTCACCGGTACTCGGCTCACCGGTTATTGGTTCGGTAAAGAAACAGCCGTACGGCCTGTTGCCGGTAGCACGTCAACCGCGAGGATCGCGGAGTACCCATGACAGAGAGGCAGTTCCAGGTGAGACGTACAGCGGTGTTCGGCGCGACCGGCACTCTGATGGCGGGCGCGCTCATAGCCGGGGCGATAGCCGCCCCGGTCGCCCAGGCCGAGGCCCGGCACTCAGGGGGGTCCGAGGCGCGCGGTGTCCAGATCGCGGCCGAACGCGCCGCCCGGCAGGGCATCGACTGGGCCGACTGTCCCGCCGACTGGGGACTCGCCAAGCCCATCCAGTGCGGCACGGTGACGGTTCCGCTCGACTACGCCCGCCCGAACGGCCGGCAGATCGAGCTGACCGTCGACCGCATCGGCAACACCGGCACCAAGGAGGAGCGCCAGGGCGCGCTCCTCTACAACCCCGGCGGCCCCGGCGGCTCGGGACTCCGCTTCCCCACCCGGGTCACCGGCAAGAACCCGCTCTGGGTGAACACCGCCAAGGCGTACGACTTCGTGGGCTTCGACCCGCGCGGCGTCGGCCGCTCCACCCCCATCTCCTGTGTCGACCCGCAGGAGTTCGTCAAGGCCCCCAAGGCCGACCCGGTCCCCGACAGCGAGGCCGACAAGCGCGCCCAGCGCGCACTCGCCGCCGCGTACGCGGACGGCTGCGCCGAGCGCAGCGGCTGGATGCTGCCGCACATGACCACCCCCAACACCGCCCGTGACCTCGATGTCATCCGGGCCGCCCTGGGCGAGCGGAAGCTCAACTTCCTGGGTGTCTCCTACGGCAGCTATCTGGGCGGGGTGTACGCGACCCTCTTCCCCGGCCATGTCCGCCGGATGGTCGTCGACAGTGTGGTGAATCCCTCACGGGAGAAGATCTGGTACCAGGCCAACCTGGACCAGGACGTCGCCTTCCAGATGCGCTGGGACGACTGGAAGAGCTGGATCGCCGCGAACGACGCCACCTACCGCCTCGGTGACACCCCCGAGAAGGTCGAGCGGCAGTGGCTCACCCTGCGCGCCGACGCCAAGCGCGCCCCGCTCGGCGGAGTCGTCGGCCCGGCCGAGCTGACCGGCTTCTTCCAGGGCGCGCCCTACTACGACTCCTCCTGGGCGCCGGTCGCCCGGCTCTGGAGCAAGTACGTGGCCGGTGACACCCGGCCGCTGATCGACGCCGCGTCGCCGGACCTCTCCGACACCGCCGGCAACATCCGCTCCGAGAACAGCAACGCCGTCTACACGGCTGTCGAGTGCGCGGACGCCAAGTGGCCCACCAGCTGGAAGAAGTGGGACCGCGACAACACCCGGCTCCACCGCGACTACCCCTTCATGACCTGGGCCAACGCCTGGATGAACCTGCCGTGCGCGACCTGGTCCACCCAGCAGCACACCCCGGTGGACGTCAGGAGCGGCAAGGGCCTGCCGGGCGTGCTCATCGTGCAGGCCGAGCGGGACGCGGCCACCCCGGTCGCCGGCGCCTACGAGCTGCACAAGCGGCTCAAGGGCTCGCGGGTGATCCTGGAGAAGGGCGCCGGTTCGCACGGCGTCACCGGGATCGTCAACGCCTGTGTCAACCAGCGCGTCGACGCCTATCTCCTCAACGGGACCCTGGACAGCCGCAATGTGACGTGCGAGCCGCACGCCGCGCCGAAGCCGTAATCCTCCCCGCCGCACCCGGGACAGGGGCCGCCGTCACCGGCGGCCCCTGTGTCATGTCCCGTCCCGGGCGCTCTCCCGGCTTCCGTCCCGGCCCCCGTCCCGCTTCCGGCCGCGGGCCTTCCTCGCCTGTTCCAGCTCCGCCTTGACGTCCGCCGCGTACCGGTCCACGTACTCCTGTCCCGAGAGCCCGAGGATCGCGTACATGATCTCGTCGGTGATGGCCCGGATCACCGCCTTCTCGTTCTCCATGCCCGCGTACCGGGAGAACTCCAGCGGCTCCCCGAAACGCACGGTCACCCGCTTGATCTTCGGCCAGGTCTGGCCGGGCGGCTGGATCTCGAAGGTGCCGACCATCGCGCAGGGGATCACCGGCACCCCGGCCCGGAGCGCCATCACCGCCACCCCGACCTTGCCCTTGTAGAGCCGGCCGTCGTGCGAGCGGGTCCCCTCCGGATAGATCCCGAGCAGCTCGTCCCCGCTCAGCACCCCGAGCCCCTCACGGATCGCCGCCTGCCCCGCCTCCTTGCCGGAGCGGTCCACCGGGATCTGCCCCGCGCTGCGGAAGAACGCGGCGGTCAGCCGGCCCTTGACCCCCGGGCCGGTGAAGTACTCCGCCTTCGCCAGGAAGGTGATGCGCCGTCTGAGGATCGCGGGCATCAGAAAGTGGTCGGAGAAGGAGAGATGGTTCCCGGCGACGATGGCCGCGCCCTCCTCGGGGATGTGCTCCAGCCCTTCGATCCGGGGCCGGAACAGCAAGCGCAGCAGTGGCCCGAGAAGGACGTACTTGAGCACGTGGTAGAACACCGAGGGGTCTCCCTGCTGGGGTGAATCCGGGCGAGGGCTACGTTCCTCCAGGCGCGGGGGAAACTCAAGCAGGCCCGCGCCCCGGGCCGGGGCCGTCAGCGCGTCCGCTCCGCTCCCCACAGCGGGAGCGTCTCGAAGAAGGCCACCGCGTCCTCCCGCCAGTACGGCCGCCAGGACGCGGCCTCGGCCGACGCCGCCCGCGCGTACTCCCGTGTCCGGGAGCGGAGGGCGGCGTCGATGCCCCGGGCCCGGGCGAGGTCCCGGAGCCGTTCGACGGTCTCCGCCGGGCAGTGGGGATCGCCCAGGGCCGAGGTCACGGCGGAGTGCTCGGCGCCGGTGGTCCCGTCCAGAAGGGCGCGGACGGTGTAGGTGTGGCGCCCGTCGCGCAGATCCGTCCCGACGGGCTTGCCCGTGGTCTCCTCGTCGCCGAAGAGGTCCAGATAGTCGTCCCGCATCTGCTCGGCTATCCCCACCAGCACCGCGTACCGCCGCAGCCGCGCGTCATGGCGGGCCGGGTTCGCGCCGGCGGCGATCAGGCCCATCCGCAGCGGTGCCAGGATCGAGTAGCGGGCGGACTTGTACTCGGAGACGGTGTGCAGGAAGTCCTCGCCGGGCAGCGGGGGGAAGTCCCGCTCCAGATCGACGATCTGGCCCAGAACCGCGTCGGACGCCGCCCGGACCTGGACGTCGAGCATCGCCTGCCGCAGCGTGGACGGCAGCTCCGCGTCGAGCAGCACCCGCAGCGAGAGGAAGGCGGCGAGATCGCCCGCCAGGACCGTCAGTCCGAGGGCGGTCCCGGGGTGGCCGGGGAACTCCTCGCGGTACGCGTAGTACGCCGAGGGGCCGCCCCGGCGGACGGGGGAGTCGTCGATGAGGTCGTCGTGCACCAGTCCGTGGGTGTGCAGCAGCTCGACACTGAGCGCGGCGGCGTCCAGACCGGGGACGTCGTCATCGGTCACCAGCCGGGCCGCCTCGTGCAGAAACGCCACCCGCAGCCGCTTCCCGCCCCGCAGGGAGTGGTCCCGCAGCAGATCCAGACAGCGCGGGGTGAACCGGGAGAGGCCGGGGGCGTCCAGGGACTCCCGCAGTCCGTCGAAGTACGCCGCGAACAGCGCGTCGAACCGGCGCCGGTAGCCGGCCACCCGCTCCCGGGTCCGGGCGGCGGCGTCGGTGGCGGCTCCGGTGGCGGTGCCGCCGGCGGCCTCGGTGCCGGAGCCGGTCCCGCCGGTACCGGCACCGGTGTCGATGCCGGTGCCGGCACCGGTGTCGTCGGTGTGTGTCACGGTGTCCCTTCTCTCCTCTCGGGCCGCTTCGCGCGGGCCGCACCGATGGTAGTGGGGGAGGGATCATCCTTTCCGGCGCTTGTCCCGTCCCGGCCCCGACCGCGCTGTGTTGCGGACGGCTCCACCCCGGGTCACGCTGGTCAGTGACCCGAAAGCGACAAGGGGTCACTCTCCGCACTCGGGGACCCTGTGGCCGACGAGAGGACCCGGTCGCGGTGAGGAGCCACGGTCATGCAGATTCAGGCCGCCTGCCGGTACGTCGTGGAGGTACGGGCATCCATCGAGCGGATTCCGCAGATCCGGCGCATTCTCGCGGCGCATCTGCGGTACTGGAGGCTCGAATCGCATATCGTGCCCGTCTGCCGGGCGGTCGACGAGCTGATCGGCAATGTCGTCCGGCATGTGCCCGGGGACAAGACCTGTGTGGTGGAGCTGCGCCGGACCGGCCGCCGTCTCACCGTCTCGGTCGCCGACAGCGGTCGCGCGCTGCCCCGGCTGACCAGCTCCTGCCCGCCGAGGGGCGGGCTCGCCGCGGTCGTGCTGCTCAGCGACAGCTGGGGCACCTGCGCCACCGCCACCGGCAAGGTCATCTGGTTCAGCCGCCGGGTGAAGCGGGCCGAACGGACGCCGCTGACCTCCCCGGCGCCGGGAAGCCCCGCGCCGGAGACCCGGCCGCTGCCCGCCGCCGTACCGGCCCGCCAGGGGCCGGGAACGGCGCCGGGCGCGCTGTCAGGTGCGCTGTGAGGTGACCACCCCGATCGTCACCAGGCCGAGCACCACCCAGCCGAACCAGAGCCAGCCATTGCTGCCGAGTGCCGCGGTGTACGCGGTCACGACCACCAGGGTCGAGACCGTGAGCACGCCCATCGCCTTCGTCGAACCGGACATATGCGCCCTCCTGGGCCGCTGTGGCCGCTGAAGGTCATCGTCACCCGGAGACCCCGGTTCGCGCTACCGGCCGCGCGCTTCGAGCGAGGCGAGATAGGCGTTGTACGCCGCCAGCTCCTTGTCGCCGTCCCGGTCGGCCGCCCGGTCGGTCCGGCGCGCCTGGCGCTGCTCGGAGCCGTACCACTGGAAGACCAGCGCGATCAGCACCAGCACCGAGGGAATCTCGCTGAACGCCCAGGCGATCCCGCCCGCCGCGTTCTGGTCGGCCAGCGCGTCGATGCCCAGGGACGCCGGCGGGCTGGCGTAGGCGCCGACCATCGGCTCACTCGCCATCATCAGCGCGATGCCGAAGAAAGCGTGGAACGGCATGCCCGCGAACAGCTCCAGCATCCGCATCACATAGCCGGGCCGGTGCGGCCCCGGGTCCACTCCCATGATCGGCCAGAAGAAGACCAGACCGGTGGCGAGGAAGTGCACCATCATCGCGATATGGCCGGGCTTCGACTCCATCAGGAGATCGAAGAGAGGGGTGAAGTAGAGCCCGTACAGACTCGCGATGAAGAGCGGGATGGTGAAGGCGGGGTGGGTCACGATCTTCATATAGCGGCTCTGGAGCAGGGCGAGCAGCAGCTCGCGCGGCCCCGTGCGGCCCCGCCCCGCGACCGGCAGTGCCCGCAGCGCCAGGGTGACCGGTGCCCCCAGCAGCAGCAGAATGGGGGAGACCATGCTGATGATCATGTGCTGCACCATGTGCACGCTAAACATGACCATGCCGTAGTCATTGAGCTTGGTGCACATCGCGAGCGCCACGGTCAGCACACCGGCGACGAAGAAGAGGGTGCGGCCCGGCTGCCAGGCGTCCCCGCGCCGGCGCAGCCGCAGGACCCCCCATCCGTACAGCGCCAGCGCCAGCAGACAGCCGGTCAGAAAGAACGCGTCCGGCGAGAACTCCAGCCCCCGCCCCAGCGTGAACGGCGGCAGGTCCATCGACGTGCCGTGCCCGCTGTGATCCATCCGCCGGCTCCTGTTTCGTCCTGGTTGTGCGGCTTGCCGGAACCAGACTAGAGCCGCCCCCGGCCGCGATCACGACCGGGGGCGGTTCCGCGCGGTTCACCGCCGCCGGGGGCTCACACCACGCACTGGGCCTCGGCGTACCGCTCGGCCGGGACGGTCTTCAGCGTCTCCACGGCGTGGGCCAGCGGCACCATCACGATCTCCGTGCCGCGCAGCGCGGTCAGCATGCCGAACTCGCCCCGGTGCGCCGCCTCCACCGCGTGCCAGCCGAAGCGGGTGGCGAGCACCCTGTCGTACGCGGTCGGGGTGCCGCCGCGCTGCACATGGCCGAGGATCACCGGCCGCGCCTCCTTGCCGAGGCGCTCCTCCAGCTCCACGGAGAGCTGGCGGGCGACCCCGGCGAAGCGCTCGTGGCCGTAGACGTCCTTGCCGCCCTCGTCCCAGCGCATCGAGCCCTCGACGGGCTTGGCGCCCTCGGCGACCACCACGATCGCGAACCGCTTGCCCGCCTCGAACCGCGCGCCGACCCGCTTCGCCAGCGCGCCGATGTCGAAGGGCCGCTCGGGCACGACGATCGCGTGCGCCCCCGCCGCCATGCCGGAGTGCAGGGCGATCCAGCCGGTGTGCCGGCCCATGACCTCCACGATCAGCACCCGCTGGTGGGACTCGGCGGTGGTCTTCAGCCGGTCCAGCGCCTCGGTGGCGACCCCCACGGCGGTGTCGAAGCCGAAGGTGACATCGGTCGACGCGATGTCGTTGTCGATGGTCTTGGGCACCCCGACGATCGGCAGACCGCCCTCGGAGAGCAGATGGGCCGCCTTGAGCGTGCCCTCGCCGCCGATCGGGATGATCGCGTCGAGCCCCAGGTCGGCGACGTGCCCCAGGGCGCGCTCCACCCCGCCGCGGAGATCCTCGGGGCGGACCCGGGAGGAGCCGAGGATGGTGCCGCCCCGGGCGAGAATGCCGCTCACGGCGTCCAGGTCGAGCTTGCGGTAGTCGCACTCCAGCAGGCCCCGCCAGCCGTCGTGGAAGCCGATGACCTCGTCACCGTGGTCGACGACAGCGCGATGCACGACGGAGCGGATGACGGCGTTCAGGCCGGGGCAGTCGCCGCCGGAGGTGAGCACACCAATGCGCATTGCCCGAAATACCTTTGCAACGTGGGCCGACTCCCGGACCACGTCGTCCGGCTGGTTTTCCGTCACCCTACCGGCGGTCGGTGGCGGGAACCGAATGGGGCGTCCCATCAGATGGGACGCCCCGGGAGCCCTCGGCGGGCCGGCCTCAGGCGGGCTGGGTCGCCGCGGCGATGCGCTCGTCGCGCAGCGCCTCGTACCAGCGGTCGTCCGTCGGCGGCAGCGCGTTGACATCGAGCGCCAGCTTCAGCAGCAGATCCGCGATCTGCGGGTTCCGGGCCATGACCGGGCCGTGCATGTACGTGCCGAAGATGGTGCCGTTGTACGCGCCCTCGGTGCCGTCGCCGGTGCCGTTGCCCCGGCCGATGAGGGTCCGGGCGAAGGGGCGGGCGGTGGGGCCGAGGTGGGTGACGCCCTGGTGGTTCTCGAAACCGGTCAGCTGCGGCAGCCCGAAACGGGGGTCGATATCGGCCAGTACGTCACCGACGCACCGCTCGCCCTCGCCCCGGGTGGAGACCACGTCGATCAGCCCGAGGCCGGGCTCGCGCTCACCGAGGTCGTTGATGAACTCCTGGCCCAGGATCTGGTAGCCGGCGCAGACCGAGAAGATGATCGCGCCGTTGGAGGCGGCCCGGGCGAGCCCCCCGTCCCGGCGCAGCCGCTCGGCGGCCAGCCGCTGCGGGCGGTCCTCGCCGCCGCCGATCAGGTAGATGTCGCCCGAGGTCGGGATCGGCTGGTCGCTGCGCACGTCGACTCGCTGCACATCGAGCCCGCGCTGCCGGGCCCGGCGCTCCACGACCAGGGCGTTCCCCTGGTCGCCATAGGTGCTGAGCAGGTCCGGGTAGACCCAGACCAGACGCAGACTGCTGTCGCTCATGTCTGTGATGTCCTTAAAGTCTCTGCGGCTCGTCGGATCAGTTGCCGACGCGGCGGCGCACGTCCTGGAAGGCGGTGTAGTTGCCGATCAGCTCGATCCGTCCCGGCGGGGCGTTGCGCACGGCGTCGTCCACGGTGTCGTACACCCGGAAGTCCAGGCCGGCGACCTCCAGCCGGACGGCCAGGTCGAGCCTGCGGTCGCCGATCACGGAGATCGGGTGGCCCGCGAGCCGGGTGTAGTCGACGTCCCAGAGCCAGGAGGTGTCGGTGCCGTCCGCGCCCCGGGCGTTGACCGCGAGGATCACCGGGGTCGGCGGCGGGTCGATCAGGGAGAAGGTCTCCAGCCAGCCCGCCGGGTTCTTGGCGAGCAGCAGCCGCAGATCGCGCTCCAGGAAGCTGACCACGTCGTAGCGGCCGGCCACGGCCTGCACCGAGTACATCCGCTCCAGCGCCACCTGCGGCGGAACGCCGAAGCAGGCGGCCACGGCGGCGGAGGTGGCGGCGTTGGCCTTGTTGGCGCGGCCGGGCAGCTGGAGCCGGATCGGCCAGGCCGAACCGTGCGGGTCCAGGACGTAGTCGCCGCTGAGCACCCAGCTCGGGGTGGGGCGGCGGAAGCCGCACTCGCCGCAGAACCAGTCATCGCCCGGGCGCTGCATCACACCGCCGCAGGACGGGCACGACCAGGCGTCGTCCTTCCACTCCTGGCCGGCCGCCACCCACACCACGTGCGGGGAGGAGGAGGCGGACCAGACGATCAGCGGGTCGTCGGCGTTGGCGATCACGACCGCCTTGGAGCCGGCCAGCCCCTCCCGCCACTTCTCCGCGAGCATCCGGGTCTCCGCCGCGCGGTCCAGCTGGTCGCGGGAGAGGTTGAGCAGCGCGATCGCCTTGGGCGTCACATCGCGCGCCACCCCGGCGAGGTACTTCTCGTCCACCTCGATCACACCGAACTTGGCATCCGAGCCGCCCGCGAGGGCGGAGGTGATACCGGCCGGCATATTGGCGCCCAGCGCGTTGGAGACGACCGGGCCCGCGGCGCGCAGCGCCTCGGCGATCAGTCGCGTGGTGGTGGTCTTGCCGTTGGTGGCCGACACGAGGACGACGTCCAGGTGTTGCGCCAGCCGCCCGAGCAGATCCGGGTCGAGCTTGAGCGCGACCCGGCCGCCGATCACCGAGCCGCTGCCGCGTCCGGCGGCGCGGGAGACCGCCGCTGCGGCTCTGCCGGCCGTCACGGCGAGCTTGGCGCGCGGCGTCAGTGGCTCCGAGTTGCCTGACATCGTCCTTGATCCTCCTTGCATCGGTCGGCCCAAGCCTATCCACGTCCGGACCCGCCCCCGAACCTCGGCACCGCCCGGAACGCCGGACCCCCGGCTGAACGTAGGCTTGGCGCCATGCGAAACCGGCCGATCCCCGGCAGTTCCGGACTCGTGCGGCCCATGAGCCTGCTCGGGGACGCGGTGCTGCACAGCCCCTGTGAGAGTGTCACCGACTTCGGTCCCGCGCTCGGGCGGCTCATCGAGGACCTGTACGCCACGATGTACGCCGCCCAGGGTGTGGGGCTCGCGGCCAACCAGGTCGGCGTGGGGCTGCGGGTCTTCGTCTACGACTGCCCCGACGACGACGATGTACGCCATCTCGGACATGTCGTCAATCCGAGGCTGACCGAGGCGGACGGGGTGGTGGTGCGGGGCCCCGAGGGGTGTCTGTCGCTGCCGGGCCTCGAAGCGGGGACGGAGCGGTTCGACCACGCGGTGGTGGAGGGGGTGCGGATGGACGGTACGCCGGTGCGGGTGGCGGGTACCGGCTTCTTCGCCCGCTGCCTCCAGCACGAGTACGACCATCTGGAGGGGCTGGTCTATCCGGACCGGCTCACCGGGCTGCGCCGTTCCCGGCTGCTGCGCTCGGCCCGCCGGGCGCCCTGGTCCCGCCCCGGCGACCGCTGAGCACCGCCGCGCCGCACCGGGTCCGCGGTGCGGACGGGGCCGGAGGGGGTGCCGGAAGGCGGGTGGATCGGGCGGGGTGCCGGAAGGCGCGGGCGGGCCGGAGGGGGCGCCGGAGGGCGGGTGGATCGGACGGGTGTCAGAAGCCGGGCCCGCCCGCCCGGTCCGGGACCGCGGCGAGCCGCCCCCAGAGCAGATCCGCCAGGCTGCGCACCAACTCCGCGCGCGAGCAGGGGCGCTCGTTCAGCCACCAGTCCCCGGCGGCGTGCATCATGCCGACGATGCCATGGCCCCAGACCCGGGCCAGCCGCTCCCCGTCGGGTCCCAGGTCGACCCGGTCGTGGATCACCTTCGCCAGCTCCTCGCCCAGCCTCCGCAGCAGCGGCGCCGAGTGGCGGCCCACGTCGAAGCCGGCCTCGGGCGAGCCGGGCTCCGGCTGCTGGGTGTCCTCCGCGGGGTGCATCAGGAAGCGGTACACCTGCGGCCGGGTCTCGATGGCCGCGAGATAGGTGTCGAGCGTCGCCTCGATCCGCTCCCGCCGGTCCGCCGGCGCGTCCAGCGCGGCGCGCAGGGAGTCGAGCAGCGCGTCGGTGTGGCGCTTGGCCAGGGCCCGGTAGAGGCCGCCCTTGTCGCCGAAGTGCCGGTACAGGATCGGCTTGGTGATCCCCGCCTCCGCCGCGATGGCGTTCATGGAGGCCTTCGGGCCGTCCCGGAGCACCACCCGGTCCGCGGCTTCCAGCAGCTCCCGGCGGCGCTGATCGGCCGGCCGAGCCTGATCGGAGGACTGCTGTGTGATCTCCATCGGTGCATCTCCCCGCCCGAGCGATTGCGTCACGCCTGCGCAAACTAACACTCCGCACCCGGCCGGGGGATCGGTCCCGTCCCGGTTGACACACCCTTCCCACCGGCAACACACTGCCGTTACCGCAAGTAACGTCCAGTGCCTCCGTCCGGGGGCTCCGCAGCGCTGGAGGGGACATGGCCGGGTTCACCCTCGAACTCAACGACGACCAGACGCAGATCCGCGACTGGCTCCACGGCTTCGCCGCCGAGGTCATGCGCCCGGCCGCCGCCGAGTGGGACGAGCGCGAGGAGACCCCCTGGCCGGTGATCCAGGAGGCGGCCAGGGCCGGCATCTACTCGCTCGACTTCTACGCCCAGCAGTTCTTCGATCCCACCGGCCTCGGCATCCCGCTGGCCATGGAGGAGCTGTTCTGGGGCGACGCGGGCATCGGCCTCTCCATCGTGGGCACCGGACTGGCCGCCGTCGGCGTCCTCGCCAACGGCACCGAGGAACAGATCGGCACCTGGATACCCCAGATGTACGGCGACGCCGACGATGTCCGGGTCGCGGCCTTCTGCTCCTCCGAACCCGACGCCGGCTCGGACGTGGGCGCCATGCGCACCCGGGCCGTGCACGACCCGGCCAGGGACGAATGGGTGCTCAACGGCACCAAGACCTGGGCGACCAACGGGGGCATCGCCGGTGTCCATGTCGTCGTCGCGGTCGTCGACCCCGGGATCGGCACCAAGGGCCACGCCTCCTTCGTCGTCCCGCCCGGCACCCCCGGCCTCACCCAGGGCCAGAAGTTCAGAAAGCACGGCATCCGCGCCTCCCACACCGCCGAGGTCGTCCTCCGGGACGTCCGGGTCCCCGGGCACTGCCTCCTCGGCGGCAAGGAGAAGCTGGACGAACGCCTCGCCCGCGCCCGGGAGTGCCGCGCGGACGGCCCGGGGCGCGGCGGCGAGCGGCTGAGGAACGCCGCCATGGCCACCTTCGAGGCCTCCCGCCCCGCCGTCGGCGCGATGGCGGTCGGCACCGCGCGCGCCGCCTACGAGGTCGCCCTCGACTACGCCCGCACCCGCACCCAGTTCGGCCGTCCGATCATCGACAACCAGGGCATCGCCTTCCAGCTCGCCGACATGCGCACCCGGATCGACGCGGCCCGCCTCCTGGTCTGGCGCGCCTCCTGGATGGCGGCCACCGGAAAGCCCTTCACCTCGGCCGAGGGCTCCATGTCCAAGCTCTACGCGAGCGAGACCGCCACCGCGGTCACCGCCCAGGCGGTCCAGATCCTGGGCGGCAACGGCTACACCCGTGAGTACCCGGTGGAGCGGATGCACCGGGACGCGGCGATCTACACCATCTTCGAGGGCACCAGCGAGATCCAGCGCCTGGTCATCGCCCGCACCCTCTCCGGCCTCCCGATCCGCTGACTTTCACCAGGTCAGTGGCTAGCCATCGTGCCGCCGACTGAGCCAGCTGATGGCGCTGCCGAACATCGCTGGGCAGCGGCCAGAGCTTCTGGGAGATTTTTGGGAGATCGTTTCCGCCGACCGGGTGCCAGGGGCGGATAGGGGCCGTACTCACGACGATCCGGTACCACCTTGAGTGAACTCTCCCAGAGGTGCTGAAGACGCGCCGCGATCGCCAGCTCCATCGAGACGGTCACATGGGAGTACGTCCCCTCAACGCCCGGCAGCACATGTCCCATGCGAGCCTCTACCGCTACTCGGGGGTGGCCGCCCTCGTCAAGCCACACCTTCTGGCTGTGCCGCAGACCGTGAGGGGTGAGTCCTTCTGTCCCCGTCACAGGCCGGATGCCCAGCCGGGCCTTGGCCCCTCGCACTATGCCGCGTGGTGCTCGGCCAACGCACATGGGATGCCATATATACGAGTACCAGTCGCCACCCCGCAGGAGACGGCCTCCTTTGGGGGCGGTGAAAACCCACTCCCCGGCCGGCCGATAGCCGATGACCTGGCTGAGGAGGCTGGCCAGGAACGGCGGGATGATGAGCCCCCGTCCCGAGTCGTACTTCGCCGGAATCTGGGTGAAGGCCCCATGGACGTACTGCGCCTGGTCTCGCAGGAAGATCCGTGCTCCAGCGCCGGCGTCTTTGAGCTGCAGCTGGTCCCGATGGAGCCCGGCCACCTCGCCGATCCGTAGACCGGTGTACGCGGACGTCAGGACGAGGGCGTACTGGTTGATGCCGTGCATCGCCAGCCCGTTGCGCGCGATGAGAAGGGCCTGGCGAGGCGTTGCCGTGACCCTCTCCTCAGCCGTGGTGCGCGGAACGTACCGCCCCCGACGCCCTCCCTTGCGGGTGCCAACGGGATTGTCGGCACGAAGCCTCTCGCTGACGGCGTCTTCCATCAGAGTTCGAAACGTGGACATGATGCCGTCCGCGTAGTTCTTCGAGAAACGAGAGCGCAGCTCCTTCTCCCATGCCGCGATCTCTGCCCTGGAAAGTTCCCTGATCTTTACGGCACCCCACTCCGGAAGGATGTGATTCTTGATTCGAAGGCGGTACTCCTTCTCCGTTAGCGGTCCGACGTCGATGGCCTTCAGCCAGATCGCAACCCATTGAGCGAGCGTCCTATCGCCGTCGCGAGGGTTAATAAAGGTGCCGCGGTGTACGTCGGTCTCCTGCGCGTGGCCATACTTTTCGGCTGACCTCTCCGTTGTGAAGCGGTTGCCAGCATCATCTCTGCTTGTCGACCCGTATCTGCCATTGGGCAACTTGTACTTAACTCGCCAGTACCAGCGCTTGTCTTTTTCGGACCATCGTTTCTCGGCGTGAGCCACGACCTAGATCCCCTCCCGGCGCACCCACGTCTTGGAGCGCTTGATGAGGAACCTCTCGTACGCACGTCGGCCGGCCTCTGTGATCTCGTCCTCGTGGAAGACGATGGTGACGACATCCAGGGCGTCTTGGATCATCACACGGGCGCCTTGGGGGAGATCGCGGCGGCGGATGACACGGATCTGAGGCGCTGGAGGCAGGGCGGCGAGTAGTGACGGGTCGACTACCTCGTACCAACCCTGAGCCTCGATGGTGAACCCGGCGGACAGTTCGTCCACGACAGTCGGGGCGAGATCATCTTCGTTGAAACCGAGGACTGTCTCAATCGGCTGTCGCAGTCCTGCTGCCTCTGCCTCTTCGGTGTAGGTGTCCTCTGCGGTCACTGTCCCGGACGGGATCTTGTGACTGCGCACCACGCGGACGCGCATATGCATGACAATGCCCCCCAAGATACGAAGGTGGCCCCCTCGTTGGTGGGATCATGCAATCATATGCTTCCGCTTCTGTGGAGTGCTTTTTTGAAATGATGAACTGTCAGGAAGTCGAATCCCCTTCGCCGGATTCCAACTTCCTTAGGGCTCGGTCCTTTTGGCGCCAGGCTTGAGCATAGCGACGCATGTCTTCAGGGGTGGCATCCGACGGGCCTTTAACGATCACGATCAGCTGGGCTGATGATCCCTCTTGGGTCAGGTCGTAGACGCCCGACCCCAGGATTTGCCCCTCCCGCAGCTCTTCGGCAATGAGCGGGGGGAGCGCGGGTGTCTCCTGCTCCTCCTGGGGAGGCTCATCCCCGCCCGCGCGGGGGTAGTCCTCCACATAGGACGGTTCTTCACCCGCGAGCACGGCCTCGGGGGAGTCCTCCGTCCAGCCGACGATCCGAGCCATGGCTCGGATCGTCGGCGTCACTTTGGCGAACGGCTTGCCGGCCTCGACGGACTGCACGGTCGACAGGGAGACGCCTACCCGGTCCGCGAGTTGCGGCTGTGTCATGCGGCGCGCTTCTCGGGCTGCTTGCAGGTGGTTACCGAGCGCTGGCCAGTTCCATGTCATGCCTCCACATCTTGCCGCAGTTTTATGCAACCACACAGCCAGCTTTCGGGCGTGTGACCTGGGCGCATGGCTCAGAAACTGTGGCCCGAGGTTGCATGCGGACGCTTGTTCCCACGGAAACTGTGGGTAGATCGTAGGCACATTGCTTGCACCTTGGGGGTGCAACCCTTAGATTCTGGGTGTGACAGTGAACGGCGCAGCAGTGCGAGCCCTCAGGGAAGCTCAGAATCTGGGCCTTCGAGGGTTGGAGACGAAGACCGGCCTCACTCGCGGCTACCTCTCGCGACTGGAGCGCGGAGAAGTCAGGCGACCTGCCCCGGAGAAGATCCGGCGGATCGCTGAAGCACTGCGGGTGCCGACTGCCGCTATCGATCCTCCAGAGGAGACGCAGTGAGCACGATCACCCAGGGGCGCGAAACTGCCCCCGACGAGGCTCTGATCAGGCACTACACGCCAGAGGAGCTGGTCGATCCCAACGGCCCGTTCCGGCTCCCCACCACCGCCCGGATGCTCCGCGAGGCCGCCTACGCCCGCCGCATCCCCTTCTCCCGGTGGGGCGGTCGGATCACCTTCCGTATCGAGCACGTCCGCGCGTTCGGCGAGCAGTTCGACGTACAGCCGCTCTCGATCAAGAAGCCTCGCCGCGCTGGCTGACCCAAAAGAGTCGGGGCCGCCCCGGACCGGGCCTGGTCCGTACGCGACCCCTGCGCATCACACCCATTCCGATCGCAACACCGATCGAAAGGACGGACACATGTCCTCCATCATCACATCCCTCGGCCGCTCTCGGCGGCCCGCCCAGGGCCCCGGTGATCTCCGATGACCGCGACGGCCAGCCTGCCCAGCGCGTGGACCGCTCAGGCGGCCGAGGCACTGCGTGCGGCCGCCGATCACCGCGCGGCGATCACCGCGATGCTCGGCTACTTGCCCCTGCCGGCGCCCACCGTCGTGGCCCGCCCGGAGGCGGTCTACGTGTCCGTCGCGAAGGCGGATGACCTCGGGTGCTGGCTGGAGGCGCTCGGCGGAGAGATCCACCGGTCCGTGCCGTTCGAGGGCGTGCAGCTGTGGAGCCTCCGAACTTTCACCCCACCGGGGGCCTCTGGGGCCCGAGTCCCGATCCGTGTGTCGGTGCCGTTGCCGGTGGGCGAGTCCGTGATGCCGGAGCTGGCGCGCGCCCTGGCGGTGGCGGCGTGAGCGGGGCGATGCGTGCGGCCGCTGGTGTGATCCAGGCGGCGCAGGAGCAGGGCCAGCTCTCGGCGGCGGCGATCGCGGCGGCTCTGGATGCGGCGCGTCTGCTCCAGTCCCCGGAGACAGCGGGCGAGCTGGTGGAGCTGCGGGAGACGTTGGAGCAGCGGACGGAGCTGCTGCTCGCGGTCCAGTCGATGGCGCGGAAGCTGCGTCGGGAAGCCGGCGGGCGCAAGGAGTACGGGGCGCGGCTGAAGGCCGAGAACGCCGAGCTCGCCAATCGCGGTGCGCGCGGGACCGCGCTGCTGGGTGAGCGGACGCGGGACCTGATCGCGATGGAGCGGGCGCGGAACACCGCAATCGGTCGGGCCGCCGACGAGACGGCTGAGCTGGACCGTCTCCGGGGCCGGGTCGCGGAGCTGGAGACGGAACTCGCGGAGTACGTGGGCCTGGAGCCCACGGTCGCCGAGGAGCTGGCGTTCCTGCGCGGCTGCGTGGGGGCGGTGCACGACGTGTGCGACGCCGCGGCGCGGCGCGGGATCGTCTCCGGCGGGCCCTTCACGGTGGAGGCGGTGCGGGTCGCCGCTGACGGCGGGGCCGCATACGCAGGGACTACGCCTCCGCCCCGGCGGGACAAGGCGCTGCCTGCGCGGGATGTTCTGTGCTCCTGCGGTCATACCGGTGTGGATCACCACCACGGTGATACGAAGCGCTGGGCTCACCTGCCGAAAGAGCTCGGCGATCCGATCTTGATCTGCCCCTGCGCGTCATTCTCCGTGACCTCCCCCGAGGGCGGTGACCGGTGATGCTCGTGACCCGCATCGTGATCGTCGCGCTCTGCGCATACGGCATCGGGCTCGCGTTGGTGTTCCGCGCTCTGCCCGCGCTGGCGCACCTGATCCACCACCGCGCTGAGGCGCCGGCCGTGCCGTCCCTGATCACCCTCTCCACCTGCACCGCGTGCCCGCGCCCCGTGCCGACCGGTACCGCGCGCTGTGGCTACTGCCACCCGACTCCTCTGGGAGACTCCCATGTCTGACCGTGCCGTGTCCGGGCCGATCCCGATCTACATCGACTCCACCCCGAGCGGACCGGTGCTCGACCTGTCCGCGCTCACCTCGCTGGCGATCGCCGACGTCCTGGAGGCGCTCCTCGACCCGGCCGACGCTGATCTGTGGGACCGGCTGGTGGACCTGGCGACCGAAACCCGGGCGCCCGCCGAGGGCCGGCTCCCGTTCGAGGAGCTGGTGGCCGACCTCACGGGCCGCGCCTCCAGCAGGGTCCCGCTGTACGGGACGAAAGCCCGCGAGCTGGCGGAGCGGCTCATCGCCGCCGCCGGGCCCCGCGCGGTGACCTCCGAGCGAGGTGCCGCATGAGCGCCCGTGACCCCCGATCCTTCGTCGCTGAGCTAGTCGTCCGTCTTGGCTACTCGCACGACACGGCGGAAGCTCTCGTGCAGCAGGCGCTGGACGCCGAGCGCGCCGAGGTGCTGCGGGAGGCTGCCGACCAGCTCGATCTGGCTGCCGAGTGCATGACGGCATCGGCTTGGTCGCCGACCGAGCACGCTGCGGCCCGCGAGTGGCGCGCCGCCGCCGACGAACTCCGCCGCATGGCCGACGAGACCGCCGGAGGGAAGGACACCCAGCCGGGCGAGTCCACCAGCCCGGCCGAGTCGACTCCGCTCACCGTCTACCGCGCATCGCACGACTCGATCGGGGTGGGCCTCTACACCACGGCCGCTGCCGCGCGTGCGCACTGCGAAGCGTACGTCCGCCGCGAGATCGGCGACGAGGGAGCTCTGGACTGGATCGAGGACGACGAGGACGGCGTCGCCGAGCTGGTTGCCGAGATCGGCGGCGCCGAGGACACGACGGGCTACGTCGTGATGTCGCTGACCGTGGCCTCCGTGTATGACGAGGAGGCTGACGAGTGACGATGACACCGATGGCCGGGCCCACCACGGGCCCGGCCCCCGGCCGCCGGGTCACACCCACCGGCCGCCTCATCCTCCCCGCCGACGCCGACCGCGCCGACTGGCTCCGAGCCCGCACCTACGGCATCGGCTCCTCCGACACCCCCGCCCTCCTCGGCGTCGTCAAAGAGCGCACCCCCACCCACGTCTACCTCGACAAGCGCGGCGAACTCCCCGACGACGCAGGCGAGCCCGCGTTCTGGGGCACCATCCACGAGGAGCCCGTCGCCCGCCACTGGGCCATGCGGAACCGCAGCGTGATCCGCCGCGTCGGACTCGTCGCCCACGTCGACCACCCCCACCGCATGACCACCCTCGACCGGCGCGTCACCGAATGCCCCCTCGCCGAAGACGGGCGCATCCCGTGCGCGCTGGAGGTCAAGACCCGCTCCGCGTTCAAGGCCGCGCGGTGGCACGCCGGACCGCCTGACGACGTCCTCGCGCAGATCCTCCACCAGATCAGCGTCTGCGGCTACGAGCACATGCACTACGCCGTCCTCATCGGCGGCAACGAGTATCACCAGGGCGTGGTCCGCGCGGACCAGTACGCGGACGTCACCGCCGACATCGAGGCCGCCGTGGACCGGTTCTGGTTCGACCACGTCCGCGCCGCCGTGCCCCCGCCGCTTGCCGGCGACGGTGACGCACTCGCCGCGATGTTCCGGCGGATGCACCCGACCCGGGCCGGCGCGGTGGACATCGACCGCCACGGCGACGCCCTCGACGCCCTCGCGGACTACGAGCGCGAGCGCACCGCCGAGGGAGCGGCGAAGAAGGCGAAGGCCACCGCGCGGGCCCGGCTCCTCGCCGTCCTCGGCCCGGCGCAGCAGGCTCTCATCGGCGGCGAGCGCGCCTTCTCCGTCGAGCCGACGGCCGGGCGCCCGGCGGTCGATCTCGAACTCCTCGCCGAGCGCTACCCGGACGCCTACGCGGCCTGTGTCATCGCCAAACCGGGCGAGCGCCTCGACATCGCCAAGACCTTTAAGGGGATCTGACATGGGACTGCGCGAGAACGCAGCCGCAGCCGCCGGCCGAGATGTGGACACCACGCCACTCAGCACAGATATAGAGCAGAGCCCGTTGTCAGACCCGTTGGCGGACTACGAGCCCGGCGACGACGACCCGGAGATGGTGCCCGTCCACATCGCGTGGCTGCGGGTCCGGAAGGAAGTCCGGGCCATCGCCAAGGGCGAGTTGTACAACGGTGGCGGAACCCGCTTCAACTTCCGCGGCGTCGACACCGTCGTCAACACCTTCGGGCCGGTCACGCTGAAGCACGGCGTCAACGTCTTCCCCGTCGGCATCGAGGCGGAGCACCGGGACACCACCACGTCCAAGGGCAACAAGATGCGCGAGTGCACCGTCACCGTGTCCTGGATGATCCTGGGCCCGATGGGCGACACCCTGCCCGCTCTGCTGAAGACCCGGGGCGAAGCCCTCGATTCGGCCGACAAGGGCACCGCGAAGGCGCAGTCTGTCGCGCTGCGGGTGCTGTTGCTGACGGGCGGGCTGACGCCGACGCACGACAAGGACCCTGATGCCTCGCACGTCGACCGCGGCGCGGACCCGCTGCCGACTGCGACCGACTACCGCGACGAAATCCTGAAGCCCGGAACCTCCCGGCAGCGGCTCGCACAGATCAACTACGAGATCAAGCAGAACGGCATCTACGGCACGATCATCGTGAACGAGGTCAACGAGGACGAGCAGCTCGGCGCGTTCCTGTTCCGGATCGGCCAGGAGCGCATCCAGGGCGGTGCCGCATGACCTGGCACCTCGGCCGCATGTGCGGCTTCGACCTGGAGACCACCGGCGTCGACACCGAGCAGGACCGCATCGTCACCGCCTGCGTCGTCCAGTGCGGCGGCAGCCAGCCCACCGCCTCCGCGACCTGGCTCGCCGACCCCGGCATCGACATCCCCGATGGCGCGGCCGCCGTCCACGGCATCACCACCGACCAGGCCCGGACCGACGGCCGCCCGGCCGCCGAGGTCGTAGAGCAGGTCATCGCCGCGCTCACCCAGGTCGTCCGCGACGGCATACCCGTCGTGGCGATGAACGCTGCGTTCGACCTCACCATGCTCGACCGCGAGGCGCGCCGGCACGGCGTCCAGCCGCTGACCGACATCGTCGGCGACCAGCTGCGTGTCATCGATCCGCGGGTCCTCGACAAGCACACCGATCCGTACCGGCGGGGTGGGCGGAAGCTCGACGACCTCTGCCGCACCTACCGCGTGCCGCTGGACGGGGCGCACTCGGCAGACGCCGACGCCATCGCCGCATGCAGGGTCGCATGGCGTATCGGACAGGGCGTGCCGGAGATCGGCGGCGCGGCGCTCGATGTCCTCCACGGCCGGCAGATCGAGTGGGCCCGCGAGCAGGCCGAATCCCTGGCCGCGTACTTCGCCCGGACGCCCGGCAAGGAGTCGTGGGCGGCCGGCGTGCGGACCGAGTGGCCGCTGATCCCCCACCCCCGAGGCGGTGTCCAGTGACCGCCCCCACCACCCCCGTGGCCGGGATGCCCACCCTCCCGGCCACGGCCGGGCCCCGGCCCCGGCCCCGGCCCCGGGTCATCGGCCTCGATGTCGCTATGGGCATCACCGGCATCGCCGGAGAGGGCTGGACCGACCACGTCAAGGCGAAGGGCACCAGCCAGCACAGCAGGTTCGAGCAGCAGCTCGCGGGCATCGGGGACCACATCCGTCACGCCGACTTCGTGGTGATCGAGGGCGCCGCCTACGGCCACAACAACAGCGGCGCCGACGCGCTCGCCGCGATGCGCTGGATGGTCCGCCACGACCTCTGGAAGCGCCGCATCCCGTACGCCGTCATCACCCCCGGCCAGCGCATGATCTACGCCGTCGGCACCGCCGCCCCCAAAGACGAGACGACCGGAGCCCGGCTCCGCGGGGACGCCCTGAAGGGCGCACTCCGCACCGCCGTCGCCAAGACCTACGGCATCCACACCGAGGGCACCGCCCGGTACGACGAGGCCGACGCCTACATCCTCATGGCGATGGGTGTGCACTGGCTCGGATGGCCGCTCGCCGTCGTCGGCGACGACCGCCGGCGGGCGCTCGACTCGGTGCGCTGGCCCGACCGCGCCACGGTGGTGACCCAGTGAAGCCCCGCGCGACCCACATCGCTGCGCTCCTGCGCGCCGGGCACTCGAACGCCGACATATCCCGCCGGACCCACGTCGACCCCCACACCATCGCCGCGATCCGCACCGATCTCGGCATCCCGAAGACCCGCCGTGGCCGGAGCCCGGTGTTCGCATCCCCCGAGGCCGCGTACTGGGCCCGCACCACACCAGACGGCGTCCACCTCCAGTGGACCGGCCGCAGGGACACCTTCGGGACTGCGGTCTTCGATCACCGCTGCCGTACTCACACCGCGCTGCGAATCGCGTTCCAGATCCGGCACGGCCGCGAGCCAGTGGGCAAGGTCCGCGCCGGCTGCGACTACCCGCGCTGCGTCGCCCCCGGCTGCGTCGAAGACCAGCCCATGCGCGCCCGCAACAAGACGGCCTTCGCCGCGATCTTCGGGCAGGCGTCATGACCGGGCGCCAGACCCTGACCGGCGCACTCGCCGTCGACCTCGGCGACGGCCGCGAGATCCGCCACGGCCAGCGCGCCGGCCACATCCACTACACCCGCCAGCCCCGCGCCGTCTACACCTGCCTCCTCTGCCACCAGCAGGAAGGCCCCGTCACCGGCGCCGAAACCGTACAGCGCTTCGTGGACTCGGTCCGCACCATTCACGCCGCCCGCTGCACCGCGGCAGCACCCACCACCGAAAGGCAGGCCGCATGATCCACATCGACGCCGACATCAAGTTCGACTCCAAAGTCCTCACCGACGTAGCCGAGGCACTCGAACCACACGCCACCGAGATGTTCCGTCAGCGGCGCGGACGGTGGATGGCCGTCGTTGAGCTGGCCCACGTCGAGCGCACCGAGCCTGGGCCCGATGAGGACAAGGCCCCCGCTGTCAAGGTCCGCATCACCAGCATCGAAGTCGCCGGAGACGAGATCAGCGGCGGACGACTCCGCGGCATCCAGCGGGAGATGTACGACCGGCGCACCAGCAGCGGGACGCTCTTCCAGAGCGACGCCCAGAGCGCCTGATGGCCGGCCGTCGCACGCCGGGCGCCGCCGACTCCCGGTGCCCGGCGTGCACGGCCCCCATCCTCCGCCAATGGGTCGGCCGCGTAGCCGCACTCCACGTCACCGCGGACCTCACCCCCATCGATCCCGCCCGCGAGCACGAGCACCGCGCACCCAACCGGCTCACCTGGTGCCTGCTCACCGGCCCCTGGCGGCCCCCCGAACTCCGCTGGCGCTGCTGGAGCCGCACCTGCGGCCACCAGATCGTCACCGAACACCGCTGCCCACCCGCCGACCCCACCACCCTGTTCTGAACTGAGGAGCCCGCACCGTGGAGAACGTCCGCCACATGAACCACCGCGACCCAGCGGACCCGGCGGACTTCGACGTCCTCAGCACCCAGGCCCCTCACGACACCGAAGCCGAAGCGCTCGTCATCGGCGCCGTCATGCACGACGCAGCCGCCTACCACGCCTGCGCCGCGATCATCGACCGAGACGACTTCTACCACCCCGCCCACCGGCTCCTCTGGGACACCGTCGCCGGACTCGTCGCCGCCGGCACCCCGCCCCACCCCGTCCTCATACGCGCCGAGATCGACAACCTCGGCCGTCTCCGCGAGGTAGAGGGCGGCAACACCATCAACAGACTCGGAGCCGACTACCTTCCCGCCACCAGCGCCCCCCACTTCGCCGAACAGATCTCCGAAGCCGCCCGCAAGCGGCGCTACGACGAACACGCCAACCGGCTCAAGTCGGCCGTGCTCAGCGGCGCCCCCGGCGAAGACCTCGACGCCCTCGTCGCCGACTTCACCCACGCCGAGCAGCTCCGCGAGTCCACCGGTCACGGCCCCGCACACCTCGTCGCAGCCATCCTCAACTGGGGCACCTTCTTCGCCACCGACTTCGGAGCCATCCAGCTCCTCCCCGGCAAGCTCATGGGCCCCGGCCAACAGATCACCGTCGTCGGCGACGGCAAAGCGGGCAAGAGCCTGTTCTGCCAGGAATGGATGTGGCGCATGGCCACCGGACAGTCCTTCCTCGGAGACAAGCCACAAGCCCCCGTGCGCATCCTCTACCTCGACGCCGAGAACGGCCAGGAACAGGTACAGGAACGATTCCTGTCCTTCGGCGCCGGACCGCTCACCATGGGCGAACTCCAGTACGCCTCCTTCCCACCCGTACGCCCCCTCGACACCGCCGCCGGCGGCGCCGACCTTCTCGCCCTCGTGAAAGCCACTGAAGCCGACCTTGTCGTCATCGACACCGTCTCCCGCTTCATCTCCGGCCCCGAGAACGACGCCGATACCTGGCTCGGGCTGTACCGCCACACCCTGCTCCCCCTCAAACGCGATCGCGTCGGCTCCATCCGCCTCGACCACTTCGGCAAGGACAAGGACCGCGGCGGACGCGGCTCCTCCGCGAAGACGCAGGACGTCGACCACGTCTGGGAACTCTCCTACCAAGGCGGCGGCGCCCTCACCCTCAAGCGCACCCACACCCGCACCGGCATCGGCCCCGACCACTTCAGCCTGCTCCGCCAGTCCCAGCGCGACGGCGACAACTGGGCCGTCGGCGGCACCCGGCACGTCGTCATGACCCACGAGGCCCCGAGCGGCATGGCCGCCGTCCCCGGGACGGTGGAGCACATCATCAGCGTCCTCGACCGCGCGCGCGTGCCCAACGACGCGAGCAACAGGGCAGTCCGTCAAACCCTCGTTGACCTCCAGGTGCCAGCGGGCAACGCCAAGATCGCCGACGCCGTCGCGATTCGCAAAGCGCGTCCGGAATCATCCAGTATCGACCGTTCCCCGAAAGCGTTCCCCGAGCCCCTTCCCGAGGGCGTTCCCGGAACGCGTTCCCGGAACACGCCCGGAACAGAAGAAACCCCAGCTCAGATGGTTCCCGGAACACCTGCGGAACACCCAGGAACACCCCCCGTTCCCCACGTTCCCCCCTCGAAGAGGGGGAACGGGGAGGGAACGCCGGAACGCACAGACCCCCTCTGCACCACCTGCACCCGCCCACTCGACCCCACCTGGGCCGCCTACGGCCACACCACCCACACCACCTGCACCACCACCTGACCAACCACCCCACCACCAACCCCCCGGAGAGGAGCCCCCATGCCCACCCCGCCCTGCACCACCACCCCCGAACTGTGGTGGACCACCACCCCCACCGCCCAGCAGCACGCCGCCGCCATCTGCCACACCTGCCCCCTCCAAGCCCCCTGCGCCCTCCTCGGAGCCGACGAAAGGTACGGCGTGTGGGGCGGCCGCACCCCCACCGAACGCATCGCCGCCCAACGCGGGCCCGGCTGGTGGATCGACCGCCACGGCCACATCCGGCGGCCCTGCGGCGACGGCCCCGCGTACATGGAGCACCTCAAGCACGGCGAGCGCTGCACCACCTGCACCCGCGCCCGGGAGGAGCAGACCGACGCCCGCCGCCGCCGGGTACTCGCCCAGGAACACGCACTCCCGGCCGGCGGGTCGATCCGCGGCTACGAGACCCACCGAGCCCTCGGAGAGCGGCCCTGTGCTGCCTGCCTCGCCCAGATAGCCGTCCGGTCCGCAGCCAGCCGGGCCCGCCAGCAAACAGCAGCTTGACCCGACACCCACCGCACCAAGGAGGAGACGCCATGAGCATCAGCACCCGCTACCGACTCGGCCGCGACGACGAGCCCGAGCGGCGGACATCCGGTTCCACCGGCCCCGAGCGCGAGACGCCCGGCCCGTGGTACATCGCCCTGCACGCCGAGATCGAGATCTCCGGCGTCCGGTACTCCCACTGCACCCCCATCTCTGCCGGCACGTGGGAGATCGCTGACGACGTCCAGCGCGAGGCGTTCCGCGGCCTCGCCCGCAGCCAGCTCGCCAGCCACCTGGCGACCGTGCTGCCCATCGTCGTCACCGAGGAGCCGACGCCGTGAGCGTCAGCTCGCTGCACCAGTCCCCGACTACCCGCGACGGCCGGCCGCGCCGCACCGGCTACATCCTCGACACCCCAAAGGAGACATCCTGATGCCCGTCGATGGCCCGGCCCGGCGTATGGCCGACACCCAGATCCGCACCGCAGCCGAGGAACTGGCCCGCGACGCCGAACGGCTGGCCGATGACGCCGCCGCCTACGCCCGGGCGGTCACCGCCGGCTCCGGCTCGGCCTCCCGCGGGGCGTCGTCGCTGGCACAGGGCGCCATCCAGGTGTACGCCCGGGCCGCCCAGCTCGACGCGCTCCGCGAAATGGCGCCGCTCGTCAGCCCGCACACGGCCCTGGCGCCGCATCCACATCATCCGACCACTACGGAGGTACCCGTGACCCACCCCCGCCGCTTCCATCTCCAGCGCCACACAGACATCACCGGAGCATCCGGCACTGGCCGAGTCGCCGACGGCGTGCTCTGGGCCGATGGCACCGTGTCGATCCGCTGGCTCGGAGATCGACCGTCCATCGTGTTCTGGCAGTCGCTGGATGACGCACTCGCCGTCCACGGACACGGAGGCCACACCGAGATCGTCTGGGACGATCCGCCGTCCGAGCACTCGCGGTGATCGGCTCGTCGCCTATCCCACGCGGTGCCCTGCACCGCTAGCCCGACACAGGACGAAGGGGCGCTCCCCCGTCCGCCACAGACCAGGAGCGCCCCTGCTCGGTGGGATCACCGTACCGGCCCATCCACACCCCGGAGCACTCGATGACTACCGCCGCCCAGCACCTCCGCACCATCGCCCGCACCTGGCCCGACCTCCACGAAGCCCTCGGCACCCCAGCGATCCACCATGGCTTCGGCCAAGGGCTCCGTGACTACCTCGCCCAGCTCGACGCACTCGACGCCGAGGAGATTGAGGCACAGCGACACCACGCCGCCGCCCTCCGCCAGCTCGAACGCTCACCGGACCAGATCGGCGTACGACCCGTCCCGATCAGACTCGCCGTCCACGACACCATGCGCCTCGTCACCGCTGCCTTGGTCGAATGCGCCGACCGTCTCGCTGCCGACATTCAGCGCTCCCCAATGACCGACGCCCCCCGCTCATGGCCGGCCGCCGACCGCGCGCGCCGCGACCAGCTGGCGGAGGAGGACCGCAACAACCCCCAGAGGTGGCGCTTCACCGGCAACCGAACCGCGATCGACGCCGCCCTCTGGCTCTGCGCCCGCGCCGACGGGATACCCGGCCCACAGCGGCCTCTCACCGACGCGGAGCACAAGCGCATCGCCATCACCGCCGCCGGAGCCGTCGAGAGGATCGAACGGGTCCTCGACACCGGCGCCCGGACCGCCGCGCTCGCACCGCCGTGCCCCGACTGCGGCGGTCGGCTCACTGCCCACGGAGGCGCCGGCGCCGCCCCGACCGCCCATTGCGGCGGCTGCGGGCGCACCTGGGCCAGCCCAGCCTCTGCCGCCTGAAACGACCGCGGCCCGTACAGCGACGCAACCGCTGCACGGGCCCAGCACACGGAAGTGAACTCCATGGCTACCCCGAACCGTACCCGCGACAGCCGCGAGAGCGTCGCGGCCCGTCGCGCCCGCGTCGCGGAACTCCTTCGCGACAACCTGGCCCAGACCGAGATCGCCCGACGGCTGGAGGTCTCCAAGGACACCATCTGGCGCGACGTGAAGGCGATCCTCCGCGACACGTCGCGCACCACCGAGACCTTCGCGGAGCGTCGCGCGCGACGTGTCGCGGAGGCGGAGGGGGCCATGCGCGACATCGCGGACGCCGTCGCGCAGGTGATCGCGGCCCGGCCATCCCACGCGATCGTCGCGGATCACATCGCGCATCAATGGGAAAGCGATCTCCGCGAGTACAGCGCGGCGCTTGTCGCGCTCGCGGAAGCCTTCACGGAGTGTTACCCGCAGGGAGGTCGCGAAAGACACTGAAAGGCGAAGGTAGCTGGGGGTAGCTGAGTTAGCTACAGTTGGTCTGAGTTCGCTGGAGTCTTTTGGAGTCTCCTGGAGTGTTCTGGACGCGTACAGGGCGATCCCCACGCCATTGGGAGCCGTTCCACCGTCTCCAGCACAAAGGACCCGCCCCCGGCTGCAACCGGAGACGGGCCCTCATGCAGTTCACGAGCCCGGTCGACCACAAGTAGACCGGGCTCGCTGCATGCGCAGCTGCCGGCCTCGACCGTCTCGTCCATGGGCACCCGCTATCGGGCGAACTGACCCATGGCAGTGATGATCGCCAAGATCAGACCCAGCAGAGCGATCACAACCTGCCACTTTTCAGGGCTGGTCCATCTCTTCTTGCCAGGCTTTTCCACCTCAGGAATCACCACGTGCTCCTCCCTTTCTCCACCGGTCCGACTGCCGGACCGGAGTCCGGGAACTCACCTTCTCCGTGGCAGAGTTCGAGGAGATTGAACGAAGCGACCCCAGCATAGCGAGTGGTTAGCGAGCTACAGCACTGATACCGAGGGCCAACTTTTCCCCGGAGGTAGCTTCCTGGCCCCTACGAACCAGCCCGCCTGTCACAGTCCGATCACACGCCTGCACCCCGCCAGCTCCTAAGGGACGATGCATGCTCACCGCATTCACGTCCTTGGGGGGACCATGCGCCGCACCACCATCACCGCTGCCGCCGCCGTACTGCTCCTTGCGCTCACCGGATGCTCGGCAGAGGACAGCGGAAGCGCCAAGGAAGCCACCACCAGCCCGCCCGTGGTGGAGGGGCCCAGCAAGGACGAGCGCTTCATCAACAGAGTCCACGATGCCGACTTCACCAGTTGGCCCACTTCGCCGCCGCTCGAAGAACTCACCGCCCTACCTGTGCAGTGGTGTTCTGAGCTGGATGCCGGCCACAGCGTGGAGTACCTCTTCGATGAGGCCGGCCTCTACCCGATCGGCGAAAAGTGGGGGACTGAGCTGTCAGAGGCGCATGAACTGCTGCTGATCGGGGTCGACGTCTACTGCCCCGCCCTGCGCGACCAGGTCACCGCTGAACTGCGTGAGTCCGGGGTCTACTGACAGGGGGACACCCCCTGCCAGTACATCCCGCTGCTTCGCTGTCCTGAGCTGGCCACCTCGGCCAGCGCGGGAGCACGGACCGAGGTCAGCACCGTTCGTGGTTGCGTTCCGGTCCCGCGTGCCCCATACTCGACCGCAGATCTGGCGTGCCTGGAAACAGAAGCTGCCTCAGATGCTGTTGAGAATCGCCGTACGACGGTCTTGATACTCCGCATCCGTGATCGCCCCCGCCACACGCAGCTGGTCCAACGTCGCCAGACGAGACGCCACATCCTGCTGAGGAACATGAGCCGGAGCAGCAGGAGGAGCAGCTGGGCCAGCCAGAGCGCCTGCCAGACGTGCCCGTAGCTGATCAGCCAACGCCTTTCCCTGATCGCGCGGAACTGACTTGATCTCCGCCTTGTTCCCCGAGGCAAACACCGTCAAGGTGCCGCCGAGCATTCCGCCCGTCCACTGCACGGACGAGATGTTCCCCAGCGGGAAGTCCTCCAGCGTCTGAGACATCACCCCATGCTTGAAGAAGAGCAACCGCAGGTTCGTGAGCGCGATGAGCCCGTTGCCCTTCGCATAGAGGCCCGTGGCCAGCATGTCCACAGTCTCCCCCTCCCACAGGATCTCGGGCAGGCGGGCGATCTCCCGCTTCGAACCCAGCGTGCTCGGCAGCTTCGACACCGCGGCGTCGATGTCCGGACGGCCGTAAGTCATATGCGTCCCTCCCCAGTTGATGCCCGGATCGTATCTACGGATCGGGCCGCCCACATACGAATGCCCGAGCCGACCTGGCACGGCCGCACCACACGTCGGCCTTCTCGCATATCTGGAGGTGACCCATGGGGGGACAGCACCCACCCGTCACCGAAGACGACCGCGACGCCGTACGCCGACTCCACGCCGAAGGGCTCGGCCGCAACGAAATCGCCCGCCAGATCGGCCGCGCCCAGCGCACCGTCTCCGTCATCGCCGCCGAACTCGGCCTCGACTTCGACCGGACCATGACCGCCGTCGCCACCCAGGCTCGCGTCATCGACGGCAAGGCGCGGCGCGCGGCGCTGGTCCAGCGGTCCTACGCCCGGGCCGAGAAGCTCTACGACCGGCTCGAAGCCGACGAGTCCGACGGCTACCAGTACACCGCGGTCACCAGCAAGGGCATCGAGACCCGGTGTCTGGACCACGTCCCCGGCATAGAGGAGCGTGCCATCGCGCAGGCCGCCGGCCAGTACCTCACCCATGCCGCGAAGCTCGAAGCGATCGACGCGGACTCCGGCTCTGGTGAAGTCGGGTCCCTGCTGACGAGCCTGTTCGACCGTCTGCGAGACCGTCATGGGGACAGTTGACGCCCAGCTCTCGGAAAAGCAGGAGCGGTCCATCGGCCAGTCCACGGCGTGGCTGAACGTCTGGGAGGGCTCGGTCCGCTCGGGGAAGACGATCGCATCGCTCCTGCGCTGGCTGATGTACGTCGAGACCGCGCCCGCCGGCGGCGAGCTGGTGGTGATCGGGAAGACCTTCGACACCGTGGCGCGGAACGTCTTCGGCCCCCTCACAGATCCGAGCCTGTTCGGCCCTGCCGCAAAGATGATCAAGTACACGCGAGGCGCATCCGTCGCCTGGATACTCGGCCGGCAGATCGAGGTCATCACCGCGAACGACGCCAAGGCCGAAGGGCGACTCCGCGGCCTCACCGGCGCTGGCGCATATGTCGACGAGCTGACCCTGATCCCCAAGGAGTTCTTCAAGCGGCTCGTGGACCGCATGTCCGTCACCGGCGCGCTGATCTTCGCCACCACGAATCCCGACAACCCCGGCCACTGGGCGAGGAAGGACTGGCTCAACCGCGCCTCCGAGCTGGGCATCCGCTCGTGGCACTTCACGCTGGATGACAACCCCGCCCTCTCAGCCGAGTACGTCGCCCGGATGAAGAAGGCGTTCACCGGGCTCTGGTACCGCCGATTCATCCTCGGCCAGTGGGTGATGAGCGAGGGCGCGATCTACGAGGCGTTCGACCCCGCTCACCACATCGTGGACGACGTGCCGCTGATCGGCCGCTGGCTGTGCGACGCGATCGACTACGGCACGGTCAACCCCTTCGCCGATCTGCTGATCGGTCTCGGCATTGACCAACGTCTCTACGTCACCAGCGAGTACCGGCACGACTCCCGCACGGCGCGGAAGCAGATGACGGACGCCGAGTACTCGGCCGCTCGGCGCCGCTGGCTCGCCGCAATGCCGCACCCGCGGACCAACGTGGTCGGAGTCCAGCCCGAATGGACGGTGGTCGACCCCAGCGCAGCGTCCTTCATCGAGCAACTGCACCGCGACGGTGTCCCCGGCGTCACCCCCGCCGACAACACCGTCCTCGACGGAATCCGGACCGTGGCAACCCTGTTCGGCGCGGACCGTTTGCGCGTGCACCGCAGCGCCGCCGGCCTCATCGATGAGTTGCCCGGCTACTCCTGGGACGACGAAGCCGCAGCAAAGGGCGGCGAAGACAAGCCGATCAAGCAGGACGACCACAGCGTGGACGCGCTCCGGTACGGCGTCCGTACGACCGAGGCTCTGTGGCGGCCCCACATCCCGACTCTCCTGGAGGTCGCCGCGTGATCACCCCGCCCCTCCGGCTGTCCGTCCGACTCCAGATCGGCGACACCCCGCCATGCGAGGCCGGCTGGATCGAACTCGACGGCGAGCCGCCGACAGGCACCGTCATCGCGGACTTCCTGCGGGGCGTCGCCGACGTCTACGAACAGGTCGACCAGGAGGAGGTGCCCGGTGCCGCTGCCGACGGCTGACACCCCCTGGCCCCCGATCGACTCCCGTGTCCAGACCGCCCTGGCTGACTGGGCCGCCTGGTACTCCGCCGACCCTGCCAAGCTGGAAGACCGCTACACGGACCGGTACGCCGACCGCCTCGACCTTCGCCCCCCGCACCCCCGGCCCGCCCAGTACGCGGGCGGGCTCCGCGGCAGATTGGCCCGTTGGTTCTGGGGACAACCGACCCCGCTCGGAGAGAAGCGATCCAAATTGCACGTCCCGCTGGCGGGGGACATCGCCCGCGCCAGCAGCGAACTCCTCTTCTCCGAGCCTCTCAGGCTCACCGGCGGCAACCAGGCGACCCAGGCCCGGCTGGATGCGCTCACGGATACCGGTCTCCACTCCACCCTCCTCGAAGGCGGCGAGGTGTGTGCCGCGCTCGGGGGCGCGTACCTGCGAGTTGTCTGGGACGAGGAGGTGTCCGACAGGCCGTGGATCGATGTCGTGGCCGGCGACCGGGCTGTCCCGGAGTTCCGGTACGGTCGTCTCTCAGCGGTGACGTTCTGGACTGTGCTTCCCTCCGAGGACATCAACGACCGTCGTATCTTCCGGCACCTGGAGTGCCATGAGAAGGGCCGGATCTTCCACGGCCTCTACGAGGGCGGTCTCACCACTCTCGGAGCCGCGCGACCGCTCGGCGACCACCCCGTCACCGCGCCCCTCGCCACCGAGGTCGACGCCGATGGCGGACTCGACACAGGAGCCCCCGATCATCTGACCGCCGCGTACGTGCCCAATGTCCGTCCGGCCCGTGGCTGGCGGCACGTTCCGGGCGCCGCGCACTGGGGACAGTCCGACCTCCAGGGCATCGAGGGCATCCTCGACGCACTTGACGAGACGTACTCCTCCTGGATGCGGGACATCCAGAACGGCAAGGGCCGCGTCGTGGTCGCTGATGCGCTTCTCCAGTCCGCCGGCCCGGGGCAGGGTGCCATGTGGGACGAGGAACGGCGCATCTTCACCGGACTGAACATGTTGCCGCGCGCCGGCGAGTCGGACCCGCTCACCGTGGTCCAGTTCGCTATCCGTGTCCAGGAGCACAAGGAGACCTGCGCTGCTCTGCGCGACGAGGCCGTACGGCTCGCCGGATACTCAGCCGCCACCTTCGGACAGCCCGACGGGACGGCGGTCACCGCGACGGAGATCCGTGCCAGGAACCGACGGAGCTTCACCACCGGCTCCCGCAAGGCTCTGTACTGGCGCCCCGAAACCAGCGGCATCCTCAGCGCGCTCCTCGCCGTGGAAACGGGCTTCCGGTTCGGTGTGGCCGGTCTCGACACCGCGCCACCGAGGGTCGAGTTCGGTGACTCCGTCACCGAGGGCCTGACCGAGCTGGCGACCACCGCCGAGCTGCTGCGCAGGGCCGAGGCCGCGTCCACGGAGACGCTCGTCCGGATGCAGCACCCGGACTGGGACGACAAGCAGGTGACGACGGAGAAGGACGCGATCCTCGCCGAGTCCGGCCGGTCGGTCTCCGACCCCATGTTGACCGGAGCGGAGGGGGACCTCGATGCCCGTGTCTCCGGAGATGGCGGAGGGCCTCGCCCGTGAAGTGAGGGACCTGTACGACGAAGCGGAGAACGCGCTGCTGGAGAAGCTGGCCGCCGCGCTCGCTGCCGATGTCGAGAGCCCGCGCTGGGCGGAGTTGAAGCTCGCCGCGGTCGGCAACCTCCGCACCTCGGTCGAGGAGATCGCGACCGCGCTTCAGCAGGACACCGACGGCGCTGTTCGGCGGGCGCTCGTGGAGGCGTACGGCCGGGGCCGGCAGGCCGCGGTTGCCGAGATGGGCGGCCTGGACATCGGGCGGGAACTGGCGGCTCAGGGAGAGCTGCCGAACGCACCGGCCGTGGACCGGCTCGCCGCGTCCCTGGCGGACGACACCAAGCCGCTCTTCCAGCGCATCACGCGATCGGTCGCAGATACCTACCGGTCGGTTGTAGCTCGTGCTTCCGCCTCCACGCTTCTCGGCGGCCTTACCCGCAGACAGGCGTCACAGCGGGCACTCGACCAGTTCGCGGCACGAGGCATCACTGGCTTCGTGGACAGGGCCGGCCGCAGCTGGGACATGGCTTCGTACGCGGAGATGGCGGTCCGGTCTGTGACGGCGCGGGCCGCGATCGAGGGCCACACCGACGCGCTCACCGAGATCGGCGTGGGGCTGGTCATCGTTTCGGACGCGCCGCTGGAGTGTCCGATCTGTGCCCGCTGGGAAGGCGAGGTCCTCAGCCTGAACGGCCCGCCCGGCCCGCAGACGATCCGCACGGAGCACGCGGTACAGCGCCGGGGGCTCCTCGGGGTGATCGCCCCGCGCACTGCCGTGGTGCACGTCGCGGGGAGCCTGGCCGAGGCCCGCGCGGCGGGGCTCTTCCATCCCAACTGCCGGCACTCCCTCGCTGCGTATCTCCCCGGTGCGACGACCCGGCCGCCGCATCACCCCACCCCGGGCACGACGTACGCGGACACGCAGCGACAGCGGGAGATCGAGCGCCACATCCGCCGCTGGAAGCGCCGAGCCGCCGCAGCGATGGACGAGCCGACCCGCACCGCCGCGACCGCGAAGATCCGCGCTTGGCAGAAGGCCGCGCGCGAGCACGTCGCAGCGCACGATGCGCTCCGGAGGAAGCCCGAGCGCGAGCAGATCCAGGACACCCAGCCCGTGCAGGCTGCTGACCGGCTGCCGAACACCCCGGACGAACCCACGCCGACCGGCCCGAGCGATCCGGACCCACCGCCCCAGGCCGTCGCACCGCAAGGCATCCTCACCGATGTCAACCCCGACACCATCATCGGCGCCGCCGCCAGCCGCGTCCTCGCCGCCATCGGGCGCGTGCACCGCGTCCCCGACTGGATGAGGTCAGTCCCGCTCCGAGAGGTACCGCCCAGGGAGAGAGAGACCGAGCAAGGTGTGTATCAAGGGCTGTACCGCGGCTCCCGGCTGGAGCTGAACCCCGACGGCTTCTACCTCCACATCACGGCCGCCCACGAAATCGGGCACTTCATGGACCATGCGCTCCTCGGCCGCCTGTTCAATCCCGACGGCCGGGGCCTGGCCACATCGACCCAGACCACTGACGGCTTCCTCGCCGGGTGGTGGCGTGCAGTCTCCCGGAGCCGTCTGACGAGATCGTTCGGCATGCTCAAGCGTGCGTTCAAGCACGGGTCGCCGATGGTTGACTACCGGAGGGCCGACGGGACCGTGTGGTCACTGACGATGGATCATCCTCATGTCGACTACCTCGCCACGGCCACCGAGATGTTCGGCCGGGCTTATGCTCAATGGATCGCTGTGAGGTCCGGTGACCCCGTGCTCCTGGCTGAACTGCTGCGCGCGCGGGACGAGGCTCTCGGCCGCGAGGTGGTCCACGCTCGTGGCGGTGTCCGCGGCTACCCCGGATACTGGTCGGACCGGGATTTCGTGCCGATCGCTGAAGCGTTGGATGACGTGTTCCGGCAGCTTGGACTCCTGGGAGGCCCCGATGGATGACGCGACCCTCGCGCGCCTCCTGGCGCTGGAGAACGCGACCGACGAGGAGATCGAAGCCTTCGGCGCGGAATCTCTCCGAGAACTGGAGGAGTCCCGCGCGCGAGGGGACGCTCCGACCCACAGCTATCGGCCGTCGCAGGTGGAGGGCCGCTACTTCGATCCCTCCGAACTCGACTGACTGCATCACCCCCGAGGCCCCGCCAGAGTGCGGGGCCTTTCTCATGCCCGGAAGCCGCACGGCCCCGGGCCGATCCCGGAACGGGAGACGCCATGTCCACACCCACCCCTGCCCCTCCGCCCGGCGAGCCCACCGAGGGTGGCAGCAGCACGGGCGGCGACGCGTCCGCCGGAACACCCGCCGTGCCCACGCCCGCGCCTCCGGCCGTCCCCGCAGACAGCGGTGACAGCACGGACTGGAAGGCCATGGCCCGTCAGTGGGAGAAGCGCGCCAAGGAGAACAGCACGGCCGCCGCCGAGCTGGAGAGGCACCGCAAGGCCGCGATGACCGAGCAGGAGCGTGCGGTCGCCGAGGCCGAGACGAAGGGCCGCACGGCCGCCGCCTCGGAGTACGGGACCAAGCTCGCGGCCGCCGAGTTCCGCGCGGCCGTCGCCGCTGCCGGGGTCGACCTCGGTGAAGCCGCCGATCTCATCGACACCAAGCAGTTCGTCGGCGACGACGGCGAAGTCGACACCAAGGCCATCAAGGCCGCCGTCACCAAGCTCACCAAGCTCGCGCCCCCGCGCGGAGCCGGCCGCTCGGGCGGGGACCTCAGCGGGGCCGGGGGCTCAGGCGATCAGCACGCGTCCCTCGACAAGAAGATCGCCGAGGCCACTGCCGCGAAGCAGTGGTCCCGCGTGATCTCCCTCAAGCGGCAGCGCGCCGCACAGACCACGTAAGGAGTCACCATGGCCGGGATTACCGGGATGGGCACCACATTCAACCTCCCCAACTACGTCGGGGAACTCTTCGCGATCACTCCCGAGGACACCCCGTTCCTCTCGGCCATCGGCGGCCTCACCGGTGGCGGTATGACCACGTCGCAGGAGTTCGAGTGGCAGACCTATGACCTGCGGGACCCGGGCCAGCGCACCAAAGTGGAGGGTGCTTCGGCGCCCACCGCCGAGGAGCGAGTCCGCGCGAACGTACGGAATGTCGTCCAGATCCACCAGGAGAAGGTCAGCGTCTCCTACACCAAGCAGGCGGCGATCGGGGCGCTGTCGACACCCAGCAGCGCGCCGTTCAGGGGCGTCGACGGGTCGAACCCCGTCAATTCCGAGCTGGACTGGCAGGTCGCACAAGCCCTGAAGTCCATGGCCCTGGACGTGAACTTCAGCTTTCTCAACGGCGAGTACGCCAACCCCACCACCAACGCGACCCCACGCAAGACCCGAGGACTGCTGGACGCCATCGTGACAAACCGAATCGCCAAGGGCGTCACGGTCACGGGCGCCACCAGCGCCACGGACACCATCACAGCGACCGCGCACGGCCTCATCGACGGCGATCGGATCGTCTTCCGGGACACTGGCGACACCACCACCGGGATCATCGCCGGGCGCGTCTACGTCGTGCGGGACTCGGCCACCAACACCTTCAAGGTCGCCACCACCGCCGGCGGGACCGCCATCACCCTGGGAACCGCCTCCGGACTCGCCTTCACGGAGCCGTGGACGACGGCGCTCACCACCGACCACGTCTCCGACCTGCTTCAGCTCGCCTACGACAACGGAGGCATCTCCGAGCAGGAGACGGCGACGCTGCTGTGCAACAGCGTGCAGAAGCGGCGGGTCACCAAGGCGTTCGCCTCAGCGTACGGACAGTTTCACGAGCAGAGCCGGACCGTCGGTGGCGTGAACGTCACCACGATCGTGACCGACTTCGGGACCCTGAACGTCATGCTCGACCGTCACATGCCTCAGGACACCCTGGGGGTGGTCTCCCTGGAGCAGTGCACCCCGGTCTTCCTCAACATCCCTGGCAAGGGGACCTTCTTCGAAGAGGATCTCGCCAAGACCGGTGCAGCCGACGAGAAGCAGCTGTACGGCGAGGTTGGCCTGAAGTACGGCAACGAGCGTGCTCACGCGGTGATGAACGGACTGGCGGTGGTGTGACCATGGCGATCTACGAACGCGGCTCCGGAGCCCATGTCGCCGAGCGGGTCCGCCCGGCTCCCGGCAGCAGGGAGGCGGAGCGGTATGCCGCTCTGGTCGCCGACCCCGCCTCGGGCTGGCACTGCGCCGAGTCCGAGCGGGAGCCGGAGCCCGAGGCGCTGGAGCGGCCGGCGAAGTCGGGGTCCAAGGCGGATTGGGTGGCCTTTGCTGTCCAGTCGGGCATGGGCGCCGAGGCCGCCGAGTCGATGACCCGCGACCAGCTCGCTGAGCTGCACATGGAGGGAGGCGGACCGGGTGCCAGTGACAACTGATCTCGGGATCTCGGCCAGCGTCTACCAGTCCAAGGCGCAGGATCTGACCGTGTCGGAGGACAAGCTCGCGTTCCGAAGGGCAGTGCACCTGGCCTCCGGGACCGGAGCGGGGAAGGCTGACCGCGTCTATCACGACCGGCGCTCGCTGGCCGCGTCCGCGTCGGAGGATCTCGACCTCGCTGGTGTCCTTCTCGATGCGTTCGGGACGATGATCACCTTCGTCCGGGTGAAGGGCATCTTCGTGGCGGCGGCCGACACCAACAGCAACAATGTGATCATCGGCAACGCGACCTCGAACGCCTGGAGCAGCCTCCTCGGTGCGACGGGCACCATCACCCTCCGGCCGGGCGCCAGTATCGGCGCAATGGCCGGGGTCGCTGACGCCACAGGCTACGCGGTGACGACGGGGACGGCGGACCTGCTGAAGATTGCCAACAGCGCGGCGGGCTCGTCCGTGTCCTACGACATCGTCATCGTCGGAGCGTCCGCGTAGGAGGTGGTCTGTCATGGCCCGCGTCTACGCGACCGCCGCCCAGTACGAGACCTACACCGGTGTCGCGGCCCCCACCGACATCGACCGACTCCTTGCGGACGCCTGCCGGATGATTGGCAGCAGAGTGTTCCGGCTGTGCTGGTACGAGGTCGACCCCGACGGCTACCCGGAAAACGCTTTGGTCCGGGCCGCGTTCACCAACGCCGTGTGCGCTCAGGCCAAGTGGGCTGCCGACACCGGTGATGCCGTCGGACCGGAGATGGTCGGCTGGACAGTGGTCGAGCTGGGGTCCGCGAAGATGGCGCGTACGGCCGACGCCGCGCGCGCGGACGCTGCCCCGGGGGAGCAGATCGCACCTGCTGTGTGGGACGCTCTCCGAGCCCCTGACCTCACCCCGGACATCTTGATCATTGGGTTGGTGGCGTCGTGAGGTTGCTGCGGCTGTGGTTCCGGCACACGGTGGTGGTGGAGCCGTATGTAGGGAGCGGCCCGACCGGGCCCGTGTACGGTCCGCCGATCACGGTGCGCTGCCTCGTGGACGACCAGACGAGGCTGGTGCGCTCGGCGACCGGCGACCAGGTCACTTCCACCAGCACCCTCTACGCCAGGCTGGAGACGGTGTGCCCGGCCAAGAGCAGGGTCACGCTGCTGTCCGGGCGCCGGACGGTGGTGATCGCCGCTCTCCGGCGTGACGGCGGTGGCCTGCCTACGCCGGATCATCTGGAGGTGCAACTTCAGTGAGCCCCCGGCACGTGCGCATGACGTTCGAGGGCCAGCGGCTGTGGACCGCTCGCGGCCGGCGGCTTGCCGAGCGTGGGCTTCAGCGGGCGCTGGAGCACACTCTCGGCGTCTCCAACTCCCGCGTCCCGCTCGATGAGGGGACACTGGAACGGTCCGGCCGGGTCAATGTCGACGGCCTCAACGGTGCGATCTCCTACGACACCGTCTATGCGGTGAGACAGCACGAAGAGCTGGAGTGGAAGCACGCCCCCGGCCGGCAGGCGAAGTTCCTGGAATCGGCGATGAACGACCAGCGCGCGGTGATGCTGCGGCTGATGGCCGTCCCCTTGAGGGACTGGCTCCGCGGCTAGCCCCACCTCGTACCGCCCGGCGGGCGCCGACCATCTGGGAGGTTCCATGGGGTACACCGCTGATCTTCTCGGCGGACTCAGTGCGCTGCTCGCGGACGCCGGGCTCGGCGTCTATCGGCCGGGCGGGATCTACGCGGACGGGGAGACCGGGATTTTCCACGGGGTGATACCGGAGGGCCCGGACCGGGCGATCTGTCTGACCCCGTACCCGGTGGAGGACACCGACCTCACCGACACGATCACGGGCGTACAGGTCCGGCTCCGCGCCGGGCCGGAGACGGCCAGTGTGCTCGACCTCGCGGACGGGGTCTTCGCGGCTCTTCACAACCGGCGGGCGCTCGCCTTCGGCAGCGTCCGCGTCGCGCTGATCTGGCGCCAATCACAGGCCCTGCTCGGGCAAGACCCGCACGGGCGCACCGAGCTGGCCGGCAACTACTACGCGCGGACGACACGCACCGCGCCTCACCTGATCGACTGAGGAGGACGCGTCATGTCGACGCCGACTGAGACCGCGCTCGCCAGACGGTGGCGCCTGGACATCAACATGGGTACCGACCTGGCGCCCGACTGGGCCCTGGTGCCCGGCGTCACCGAGTTCCAGTGGACTGCCGAGCCGAATCACGAGGACGCCACGAGCTACGACACGGACGGATGGAAGGAGAACACCAAGACCGGCCAGGAGTGGGAGGTCGAGGCGACGTTCAACCGGAAGGCATCGCCGGACTCCACCACCTACGCGGCCACGCACGAGAAGCTCCGGCTCGCCAGCTTCGCCTACGGCGACGCCTCCAAGGTGCCGGTCCGGTTCTACGACCGCAACGGCCTGCCGGAGGCTTACACGGGCACCGCGCTGGTGACCTGGGAGCCGCAGGGCGGGGAGTACACCGCCCTGGACCAGGTCCAGGTCACCCTGACCGGAACCGGGCCGCTGACCCCGATCACGAACCCGGTGACCCCCTGATGGCCTTCAAAACGCTCGACGAGTTCCTCGGCGACTCCCTCGACCTCCCGATCAAGTGCCGGGACAGCAAGGTCCGCACCTTCCACATCGCCGCCTGCTCCGCCGAGGACGGCCTGAGGGTCGAGAAGCTCATGGAGACCGGCCTCCGCATGGCCGCCGACGGCGCCGAGCCCGATGCCGAGGTACTGGACGACGCCGCCGAGCTCGACCTGTACCGGATCACTCTCGGTGACGCCCACGACGAGATCCGCAGCCATCTGGACTGGCCCCGGTTCCGGCATGTCGCCCTCACCGCTGTCATCTGGATCACCCAGGGGCTCGACACCGCCGAGGCGTACTGGAACGCGGACGGCGACCCTTCTCAGGTGGGCCCGGCGAACCGAACGGAGCGCCGGGCCTCATCCCGTGTGGCGAAATCGACTCCGAAACAGGACTCGCAGAGTGGTACGAGTACCCGCAAGGGCACCGGCCGCGCCCGCAAGGCCGCCAAGACCTGACCTGGGGCCTGCTCCTCGCCGAGTGGGCCCTCATCGAGGCCGACCTCCACGAGACGTACGGCATCGACCTCTCCGCCCCGGGGCTCCTGCGCGAGCGCTCGTGGCGGTGGCTGAGGATTCGCATCCTCGGCCTGCTGAGCACGGAGTCCCGGCTCGCTCGGCACTTCGCACCCCCTGACACCACATAGCCGAAGGGGAGTGCGGGATGGCCCTCAACGTCGGCGAACTCGTCGCTGGACTCCGCGCGGACGACTCAGGCTGGCGCACCGGTCTGGCTGCCGCTCAACTCCGCATGCGCGGACTCACCCGCGACGCCGAAACCAGGCTTAGCGCCCTTCGGCGGCTATTCGTCTCCGAGGGCGACGCCGCCGGCCGGGGGCTCGCGGATGGGATTCGTGAGCACTCCGAAGCCGCGATGGCGGCGGTCAAGAAAGTCGGCCCGGCGGTCGGTGGCATATCGGTCGGGCTTCCGGCCGTGGCCGCGGCCACAACGGCGCTGGGCGGTCTGGCCGCAGGTGCCGTTGCCGCCGGCATCGCGGTTCGAGCGTTCAGCCTGGCCGCCGGGCCTCAGCTTGAGGAGGTCGCCAACGTCGCCGAGCTGGCGGCGGCTGCCGAGGAGGCGGTGGCGGCCGGGGCGGAGGATGCGGCGGAAAAGCAGCAGGCGTACCGCGATGCGCTTGCCGAGCTTCCGCCCGCCACCAGGGAAGCCGCGCGGGAATTCATTGCTCTGAAGGCGGGGCACAGGGAGTGGTCGGATGAGATGTCCGGAACCACCATGCCTGTCTTCACCAAGGGCATGCAGGTGCTGCGGAACCTTTTGCCGCAGGTCACCCCGTTTGTCGAGGCAGCCGGGCACGTCTTCGGCGACACCCTCGACCGGATCGCCGTCGGTGTCCGATCGGCCCGGTTCCGGGAGTGGGCGACCGACACGGCCGCCGCGTCCGGCCCGGCGCTGTCCAACCTGATCACCTTCCTGGGCAACATGGGACAGGGCTTCAGGTCCCTGCTCCAGGCGTTCCTTCCCACCTCGGCTGGGGTGACCAGCGGACTGGTCAGCATGTCGGATGCCTTCGAGGACTGGGCGGCCGGCCTCAAAGGCTCCGAGGGGTTCGCGGACTTCCTCGACTTCGCCGGGGACGGCGCGGACACCCTGGGCGCGCTCGGCGGAGCCGCCGTGCAGGTGCTGGTGGCTCTGGGGCCGCTGATCGGTGTCGGTACCCAGCTCCTCCTCATCTTCGCGAGCATCGTCAGCGCGGTCCCGACACCGGTCCTCACCGCGCTGGCGGCGGTGATTGCCACGACGGCAGTGGGGATGCGGCTGTACGCGGTGGGCGCAGCCATCGTGGCTACCGCGAACATGGTCATGGCGTCCTCGGCGTGGGCGGCCATCGCCGGATGGACACGGATGATGGCCGTCGGGCTGATGGCCTACGCCCGGATCGGAGCCGCAGCACTCGCGAGCGCGACGGCGACAGCGGCGGCCTGGATGGGCTCGGCACTGCTGTCGATCGGGACGTGGGTCGCGGCCGTCGTCCGGGCCGCCTTGGTGAGCACAGCGCAGTTCGCCTTGATGGCCGCGCGCGCGGTGGCATGGGCTGCGGTGATGGCGGCTCAGTGGTTGATCGCCATGGGCCCGGTCGGCTGGGTGATCGCCGCCGTGGTCGGGCTGGTCGCCGCGATCGTCCTCAACTGGGACAACATCAAGAAGTACACCAAGGCCGCGTGGGACTGGCTGTGGGGAAAGATCAAGGGCATCGCCCAAGGGCTCTGGGACTTCTTCCTGAACTGGACGATCGCCGGCCTCTTCATCAAGCACTGGTCGGCGATCAAGGAAGGCACCATCCGCAAGGCCCTGGAGATGGTGGCCTGGGTCGCCGGGCTGCCGGGCAGGATCAGCAATGCTGTCGGCTCGCTGAGTCGGCTGCTGGCCGGTGCCGGCCGAGATGTGGTCGCCGGCCTGTGGAGCGGCATCCAGGGCATGGGCGGCTGGCTCCGCGGCAAGCTGATGAGCTGGGCGAGATCGGTGATTCCCGGGCCGATCGCCCAAGCGCTGGGTATCAGCTCCCCGTCGAAGGTCACCAAGGCGCAGGGGCGATGGATCGCCCGAGGACTGGCCGACGGTATGACGGGCTCCTCGAAGCAGGTCAAGGCAGCTTCGAGGCGGCTGGCTGATATCGTCCGCGACTCCCTCAAGGGCGGCCGGGAAAAGCGCGCGCTCTCCCGCATCGCCCGGGATTCCCAGGTGCTCTCCGACCTGGCGAAGCAGGAGGAGCACCTCGCCAAGCGGCTCAAGTCCGCGTCGAAGAAGCTCGCCGACATGGTCAAGGCCCGGGACAAGCTCGCAGCGTCGGTGAAACAGGGAGTGCTCGACGCCGCGGACATCACCCGCCAGCAGGGCGACGGACCGGTGACAGCGGACGGCATCCTCACCGGCCTGAACGACAAGCTCGCCGCCGCCCGCCAGTTCGCCGAGCAGCTGGCCACACTCCGGAAGAAGGGTGTGCGCGGCGATCTCATCGCCCAGATCGCCGAGTCCGGAGTGGAGGGCGGCCTCGGCGCGGCGAACGCGCTGGCGAACGCGTCCTCGAACCAGATCAAGCAGATCAACTCCAGCCAGTCGCAGCTGGTGAAGGCCGCCGGTTCGGCGGGCGCCACCGCCGGCACCGCCCTGTACGGGGCCGGTATCCAGGCTGCGCAGGGTCTCGTGCGGGGGCTCAAGGCGGAACAGTCGGCGATCGAGGAGCAGATGCTCGCGATCGCCAAGAGCATGACCAAGGCGATCAAACAGGCGCTCGGCATCAAGTCCCCGTCTCGGGTGCTCGCGGACCAAGTCGGCCAGTGGATTCCCAAGGGCATCCTCCAGGGCATTGACGCTGAGACGCCCGCGCTCGACCGGAGCATGGCGGCCCTTGTCACCCCGCCCTGCGGGCCCGCGCTCGGCACCGGGGCCGGTGTCAGGCCGGACGTCCTGGCCGCAGCCGGTGGGCGCCCGATCGTGCTGGAGATCCGATCGTCCGGCTCTCGGACAGACGATCTCGTTCTCGAATCGCTCCGTCACTCGGTGAAGGTCCGCGGCGGCGATGTCCAGGTGGTCGTGGCAGGAAAGAGGTAGACGGCATGGCGTTCCCTGAGGACCGTCTGGACCTGCGGGCGGAGTTGGAGATCAGCGGCGCCCGGGTGGACGTGACAAGCCGGGTGTTCACCCGGGACCCGATCACGATCGTGTCGGGCATGAGCGCGGAAGGCACCCAGGTCGATCCGTCGTCGTGCTCACTGACCCTGAACAACAAGGACGGCGAGTTCTCGCCTCGTAACCCGCTCGGGCCGCACTACGGGCGGCTCGGCCGCAACACACCGCTCCAGATCTCCGTGCCCTCCGTCGACTCCTACCTCGACCTCGATGGCGATCCGGTGAACCTGGCGATCACCCCCGATCACACGGCACTGGACATCACCGGCGATCTCGACCTCCGGGCCGAGGTCGAGATGGACTGGGCCGAGCTGGACATCAACCAGGTACTCATTGCGAAGTGGGACAACACTGGCCAGCGCTCCTACAGCCTGCGCATCATCAACAATCTCGCGGTCATCGGCTGGTCCGCAGACGGCGTCAGCGGTTTCTCCGCCAGCGCGAGCCTGCCCACCCTTCCGGCGCGCGCGGCCGTCCGCGCCACGCTGGACGTCAACAACGAGGCAGCAGGCCGCACGGTGCGCTTCTTCTGGGCGACATCACTGGCCGGGCCCTGGACACAGTTCGGCGAGGCAGTTCAGGCCGGGACCACCTCGGTCTTCGCGAGCACCGCGCCCCTGCGGATCGGCAGCCCGGACGCGACCACCGTTCCCCCGCGGGTCCCCTTCCGGGGACGCGGGTACCGCTTCGAGGTCCGGTCCGGGATCAACGGCACGGTGGTGGCTCACCCGGACCTTCGGGCCCTGCTGCCCGGTACGACTGCCTTCACCGACTCAGCCGGACGCCCGTGGACCCTCACAGGGACCGCTTCCGTGCGCGACCGCGAGTACCTGTTCACCGGGGAGGTCAGCTCCTGGCCGGCGCGATGGTCTCCGTCCGGGCAGGACATCTGGACCCCGATCGAGGCGGCGGGCATCCTCCGCCGCCTGGGGCAGGGCCGCAAGGCGCTTGAGTCCACGCTCCGGCGGCGTATCCCCTCCGATCCGGACCTGGTGGCGTACTGGCCCATGGAGGACGGCAAGGACTCCACGTCCGCTGCCTCACCCTTGCGCGGGGTCGCGCCCCTGACGGTGTCCGGTCTCGACTTCGCGGCGGATGACTCCCTGGGCGGGTCCTCCCCGCTGCCGCGGGTGGTCGCCCCCGCCTCGCTCCGGGGCACCGTGCCGCGCAGCTCGTCCTCCGGCTGGCAGGTGGAGTTCGTGTACTTCCTGCCGGCCATGCCTGTAGCCCAGACGGAGATCCTCCGCGTCACTGTGGCTCGATCCCCCATGCGGCAGGCGATTGTCTACGCGAGCACAGCGGGTATCCGTATCGAGGCCCGCGATGAAGAGGGCACGGTCATCGCGGCGCATACCGCCACCGGCGCCGACGCGATAGCGGACTTCTGGGGCAAGTGGAACAGGCTGGCGATTTACACCGGTCCCACCGCCGGCGGGTTCAGGTTCTTCGCCAGCTGGCGGGACATCACCGCGAACAGTTGGTGGACCATGGCGATCACCGTCACCGAGTCGACGCAGCAGGGCGCGGTAATCGGAGTCGCCGGATCATGGGGCGCCGCTGCTGCGGACATGACGCTCGGCCACATCGCGGTGTTCGACACGCCCGCCACGGACGACGCGACCTCCGCCCGGCCCGGGTCGGCGATCTTCAACGGCGCCGACGACGGCTTCGCCGGAGAGACCGTCCTGTCCCGGCTGGCCCGCCTGGCGGGGGAGGAGCCCAGTGTCCCGGTCGCGTGGATAGATGGGGACATGACCCGCAGCTCCGCGCGCATGGGTCCCCAGCGGCCGGCGGTACTGACTGACCTGATCACCCAGTGCGCCGAGGCCGATGGAGGGATTCTCTCCGAGCGGCCCGACCGGCTCGGGCTGCTGTACCGGGACCTGGCCAGCCTGGAGAACCAGGAGCCCACCCTCGTACTGGACTACGATGCCGGGCACGTTGCGCCCCCGCTGGAGCCAGTGGAGGACGACCAGTCCGTACGCAACGACATCACGGTGACCCGCGACGGCGGCAGCTCCGGACGGGTCGTCATTGAGGAGGGGCCGCTGTCGGTCCTGCCGCCCGAGCAGGGCGGTGTGGGCATCTATGACGAGGCGCTCACCCGCAATGTCTGGGCGGACGCGCAGTGCGTCCAGATCGCCGGATGGCTCGCCCACCTCGGGACCTGGGACGAGGCCCGCTACCCGTCGGTAAAGATCCTTTTGCACCAGCATCCGCAGCTCATCCCGGCGGTTCTCCAGCTGCGCATCGGGGACAAGGTCCGCATCCTCGGCCTGCCCCTCTACAGCGGCAGCGCCGGTCAGCCGGTCGACCTCCACGTCCAGCAGATCACCCATGTTCCCCAGCCCCGCAGCTGGGAGGTCACCCTCGTCTGCGCCCCGGCCGGACCATGGGCCGTCGGAGTGGAAGGGGCAGCACGATCGGACACCGCCGGCTCCCAGCTGGCCGCAGGCGTATCCCCGACCGCGACCACGCTATCGGTGACCACGACAACCGGGCCGCGATGGATGACCTCGGCGGCGTACCCAGCCGATTTCCCCTTCACCGTTCGGGCTGGAGGAGAGGTCATGAGCGTGACCGCGATCACCGGGACCGGCAACACGCAGACCTTCACCGTCGTCCGGAGCATCAACGGCATCAGCAAACCGCACGGGGCGGGCACGGACGTCCGGCTTGCCGAGCCCGCCATCGTCGCCCTGTGAGGAGGCATCCATGACCCTCTGGCTCTCCGGCATGCGCATCACCTCGGACCGCCTCAACAACGATGATCCCGACGAGGAGACCAGTGCCGGGCTCGTCGCCGGGTCCGGTTTCAGCACGCTGTCGTTCCAGGGTCGCCGGTACCGGGGCGTCGTCTACATCAACGCCCTCCTGACGAAGAACTCCGGAACGATCGAGGCGGTCGCCGGGTCCGGGAATCTGTCTCCGGAGCCGACCATCGGCACTCTGCCCGATGGGTGGCGCCCGCCGGAGTCCCTGGGCGTCTCCTGGGACAACGGCACGGTGGAGGGGGTGCTCCTCGTGAACACGAACGGGACGCTCGTGTTGCGGACGATCACCTACAACCAGGCAGTCGCCAACGCCACCAACATCCGCTTCAACACGAGCTGGATCAAGGCGTAGAGCTCGTTCCAATCCCGCCCCAGGCCGCCGGCCCGGGGCTTTTTGCTGCCCTGGAGGCCACCATGCAGCTCATCCGGCGCACCGCCTGGGGCGCCCCCGCCACCTCACCCGCCGCCCACATCGCATCCACGCGCGGCGTCAAGGTGCACTACCTCGGCGCCCCGTACTCGTCCCGGGCACATGACCGGTGCGGCGCTTCCGTCCGCCAGATTCGCGCCGCGCACCTCGCAAACGCGGCCGAGGGCTACTCGGACATCGCCTACAACCTCATAGTGTGCGAGCACGGCCACGTGTTCGAGGGACGGGGCGCGCACCGCCGCACCGGCGCCAACGGCACCGCCGCGCTCAACGCCCGGCATTACGCGGTGTGCGCGCTCCTCGGCTCCTCCGGCCTCACCCAGCCGCCGGCCGCCATGCTCACGGGACTCCGGGACGCGATCGACTGGCTCCGCGCCGAGGGGGACGCCGGGGCCGAGATTCTCGGGCACCGCGACGGGCACCCGACCGCCTGCCCGGGGGACGCGCTGTACGCCTGGGTCCGCCGGGGCGCGCCCCGCCCGGGCAAGCCCCCGGCCCCGGCCAAGCCCCCGGCGAAGAAGTACGAGCCGTTCCCCGGGGCCGCGTTCTTCGCGGCCGGCCGCCGCAGCCCGGTCATCACCGCGATGGGCCGACGTCTGGTCGCGGAGGGCTGCGGCCGGTACGAGGTCGGGCCCGGCCCCGCATGGTCCGAGGCCGATCGGAAGTCGTACGCCGCGTGGCAGCGCAAGATCGGCTACAACGGTGCGGCGGCCGACGGCATCCCCGGGGCGAGCAGCTGGGCGCGGCTCCGCGTCCCCAAATCCTGAACGGAGACCACCATGACCTCTCGCCTTCTGCTCGACACCGCCGAGCGCACCATCGGCACCTACGCGGTGACCTTCCTCGGTCTCATCCTCGCGACGGGCTTCGACCTCACCGACATGACCGCGCTCCGGGCCGCCGCGCTGGCGTCGATACCGGCGGCGCTGTCCGTGGTGAAGGCCGCCGTCGGCCGGCTGATCGGCGACCCGCGTACCGTTGGCTGGCTCCCGGGGGGCTGCTGATGACCCCGGCGGAGTCCGGCCAGGTCGCGGTCGAGCTGGAGCGCATCAGAGGGACGATGGAGGCCGGGTTCGCCCGGGTCGACGGCTCGCTCGCGCTGCTGGTGCAGCGCGGGGACCAGACCGATAAGCAGCTCGACGACCACGAATCGCGCCTGGACGCGCTGGAGAAGGCGCGCTGGCCGCTGCCGACGATCGGAGTGCTGGCGGGGCTCGGTGGCGCGGTCACCGGGCTGATCGCGCTGCTCCGCTGAACCAGGCCCACCAGCCCCCGCCGCACCCGTGAGGGAGCGACGGGGGCTGCTTCTCTGCGCGCCCGCTGATTCCGTCCCTTGGCGATCTGGTCCACCCGGGGCCGTTAGCTGGGCTGGATTCCCGCTTGGCGGGTGATCTGGCGGATGCGTTCGCGGGAGTAGCCGGTGATGGCCACCACCTCGACCTGCTTCACCCCGGCGCTGTGGGCCGCGACGACGGCTGCGTGGACGTCGCGGAGAGCGGCCTCCGCTTCCTCCTTCATGCGGTCGTAGCGGGCCTGGGCGATCTTGAGCTGGGCTATTGGATCGGTTTCCATGCACCCGATGATGCCACCTGGATTTGGCCAAGTCAAAGTGGCCAACTACATTTGACATGCCAAGCGGGGTTGGCATAAGCTGATGCCACAAGCCGAGGGGGAGACCCGGAGGCACAACTCAAAAGGGGAAAGGAGGGAAAATGACTCCTGGGGAGATCAGCGTGATCATCGGATCGCTCTCCGCCGCACTTTCGACGGCGAGCATCCTGATCACCGTCCGACGCGGAAGCCGGAAGACGCGGAAGAACCGCCGAGGCCGACACCGCAAGAGCTGACACCAAAGGGGCCCGGAGAAGCCACTAACTACTCCGGGCCCCGCCCCAGAGTCCCCCACCTCCCCACCCCGCCGCAACTGACAGAGAGGACATGACCGTGACCCGACTCCAGTGGGCCGCGCTCGGACTCGCCGCCGTCGCCCTGGCCATCGCCACCGCGACGCAGAGCGACGCCGACGCCACCTGGGCGACGATCGCCCTGTGGATCGCATGGCCCGTCTGGGCCATCGGCGCCGGCGTCGCCATCCACCGGCACCGGACCCAGAAGTAGGCCGCTGGCCAGCCGCGAGCTGGCCGACGACAAAGCCCCCTCCCGCCCTTGCTGGGCGCGAGGGGGCTTCGCCTGTACTGCCTCACCCCGCTGCGCGGGGAGCACACGGCGATGTACGGGTAGGGCGGGTAGCCGTGGGGACCACCCCCGCTGCGCGGGGAGCACACTTCCTGAACTGGCACGATACCCAGCCACAGCCCGGATTTCATTCACTTCGCCCCGGCTACTCGCCTCCCTCTTCCGCCTATCCGGGCCGGGGGGCGTCGCCGATGCTGGGCGCCATCGTCAGGGAGAGGAGCACGTGCGGCTGGGTCTGGCCGGGCCGCGTGGCCGGGCCGATGGTCCATCGGCGGTCACGCACCACGTAGGTCTGGGTGTCCTCCCACCCGTTCCCCTCTGCGTCCTCGTAGGTGTCTGACCAGAGGATCTCCTCGCCCGGGAGAGGGACGGCGGTCATCGTCACGTACTCCTCCGGACGGCCACCCGCGAACTCGAACCCCACATCGATCTGGGGGTTGTGCTGTGCCAGCCCGGAGGCCCGCGCCGCAGCCCGCGCCTCGTACTGACGGCTGACGCAGTCGCACAGCTGCGCCTCCCGCGCCCCGACTGTCCCGGTGCCCAGGCAGTCGGGACAGTCAGGGACCGCTGTCGGCCCGCCGCGGGGCGTCGGGCGCTCGGCCGGTGAGCTGGAGCCCTGCTCTGCCCGGGTCTCGATGATCTCCGCGAACGCACGGGCGGCGGCCGGTGGGAGGTACAGGCTGGTGTGGGTCGGCATGGATGATCCGTCCACCCCCCCCGGATGCCCAGCTGGTCGGCGAGAGACCACGGCATGAGCGGGCGCTGGATGCCCAGCTGGTCGGCGAGATCGTCGGCGGCCTGTGGGCTCACCTGGAGGCGCACCCGGTCGCCCATGGACCCGGCGGTGGCGTCGATCGCGAGGCTCCGTAAGGCGGCGACGATCCGGTCGCCCAGGGCCTCAAGGGCGTCGGGCCCATCGGCCGTGGGCGCGTCCTGGGCAGGAGGGGTATCGGTCATGCGCCCATCGTGGTGGACCCGCCGCACCGGCGGGGCCGAAACGGCTCACTCAGGTGCGGAAGGGAGTTCCGGCGGACTCGGGCCTATGTGCCGCTACCGGCACGGCTGTCGCTGAGCGACGCAGCAGCGCTACCGTGCGTGCACCAATCTCAACTCCTCACGAGAGGAAGAGTCATGGCTCGTAGGCTCCGCATGCTCGGCACCACCAGTCGAGAGGGCAAATGCCCGACCCTGTACGAGGACCTCGACACCGGGGAAATCATCGTCCAAGGCCGCACCGTCACCGACACCAGCTCCCTCAGTGGAGCGGTGGATGTCCTCCGCCATGAGTCGTTCGTCGCGGTTCCGCGCGACCTGCTCACCCGCTTCACCCCGAGGTCTGACCGGCCCCGGGGCGGCGTCGAGTTCATCGCCGACGAGACGTTCGGGAGCTACTTCGAGAGCTTCAAGCACACCGCCTGGAGATTCGAGTCCCGGCGCGGATACGCCTCGGACCGCGACTCGCAGGAGTACCAGCGCTGGCTGGCATCGGGGGATGTCGAGGCCAATCCCTCCAGTCCCTGGTACGCGAACATCGAACGCCAGGTGGCACTCGGCAAGCGGATCGGCCGTGTTCGGGTCGTCGACTCCCCGCTCACCGAGGAGCAGAGGTACCTCACGGCCGCCGCGACCGTCGACGGGGCCGCAGGAGAGGACATCCGACACCTCTGGCGCCCCGACGCGCAGCGACTCCAACTCCCCGGAGAGGATTTCTGGCTCTTCGACTCCCGCTATGCGCTGGTGCTCCACTTCGATGACGCCGACGAGTATCTCGGAGCCGAACTGGTGGAAGACCCGGTGGTCATCGCCCGGTTCTGCCAGATCCGGGACGCCGCGTGGCACCACGCGGTCAAGCACACGGACTTCCTTCACCAGTTGTGAGCACCGACTTTCAGCATGCCCGGGAGAGTCTGGGGGCCCGCCTCCGTGAGCTGCGCACCGAGGCCGGGCTGACGGGTAAGGACCTGGCCGAACGGCTTGGCTGGCAGCGGTCCAAGGTGTCCCGCCTGGAGAACGGACGCCAGACGGCCACGCCCGCGGATCTGGACGCATGGGGGAGCGCGCTCGGTGCGCCCCTGGCCTCGGCCGACTTGAAGCGCCAGCTCGACACGATGGAGACGCACTACCGGTCCTGGAAGCGCGTGCTCGCTGCGGGGCACCGGACGGTCCAGGACACACACGCGGTCCAGGAGCGCGACGCGGCGGTCGTGCACATCTTCGAGTCGGGCATCATCCCCGGAATCTTCCAAACACCCGAATATGTGCGGAGTGTGCTCACTGACGTGGCAGCCCAGCACGGGACCCCCACAGACATCGAGGAGGGGGTCCGCGCCCGGTTGCGTCGGCAGGAGGTGCTCTACCGGCGCGGGCACCACTTCCACGCGCTGCTCTGGGAGCCGGCGCTCTACGTCATCCAGTGCCCAGATCCTGCCGACTCCTCCGCCCAGCTGGATCGCCTGACCGTCCTCGGGGGCCTGGACACCGTCACCCTCGGAATCGTGCCGCTCGGCATCCGGATGCCGGTCTCACCCAAACACGGCTTCTGGATCATGGACGGTGACCTCGTCGTCGCTGACACCTGGAACGCCGAACTCTCGCTCGACTCGGCCGAGGACGTAGCGCTCTACCAGGCAGCGTGGGAATCGCTGCGAGACGTCGCCGTGTTCGGCCATCAGGCGAACCACCTGATTGCGCGAGCCCGGCAACGTGTGAGCAATCCGGAGCACCCGTAGGAGCTGATGCGCAATCCCGCGCAATCACCCCGCGTGCGCGCAATCAGGCTTCCTAGGGTCGTCTTCACCGCTTCGCCCATCCGACTGGGGAGCCAGATGACGACCACGACGGACAGCGCGCTCGGCCACTGGCTGGCCGAGGCGCTCCCCGCCCCGCAAGAGGCCATGCACGACTGGCGCGCCAGCCCTATCACGATGCTGCCGACCGGCCGAAGGTTCGACGCCGTCCGCATGCCCGGGGACCTCGTCCACGCCGCCGTCGGCGCCACCGACCACGCCACGGTCAGCGGCGCCCTGGCTGCGGCCCTCGCAGGGCCCGTCATCTGCGACACCCGCTGGTACTACGCCCTCGTACCACCCCGCACCAGCGAGCGGTGGACGTGCGGACTCGCCCGCTGCCTCAGCACCGGCGCCTGGCTCACCGTCCCCCGCCCGGACCGCACCGACGACACCGGCACCGGCATCCACTGGTGCGTACCCATGGCCTACCCCGGCCGCCTGTGCGACTCGGCCGCCGTCGACCAGCTGCTCCAGGACGGCCACGAACGCCTCACGCCCGCCCCGTGCGAGTTCCGGCGGCCCGCCTCATGACCACCCCCACGC
>NZ_JBEOYB010000034.1:0-82848 GCF_040296845.1 Streptomyces sp. NPDC001985 | reverse complement strand
ACCCGCACGATCTGACAGCCCGACGCCGTCAACTCCGCGATCTGCTGCAACGTCGCACCGATGTCCGACGTCCGCGTCGTCGTCATCGACTGCACCGACACCGGTGCCGTCCCGCCCACCGGCACCGAGCCGACCTGGATCTGCCGGCTGGCCCGGCGCTCGGCGAGCCGGGGCGGCACCTCGGGGATGTCCAGAGAGACAAGGCTCATGATGTGACTCGCTCACTCCTGGCCCCGTACTGGGCCAGGGAGGTGGTGATGGTCTGCGCGATACGGTCGGGCGTCAGCCCCGCGTCCGCCAGCAGCTCTCCGCGGCTGGCATGGTCCAGGAACTCCTGGGGGAGGGCGAACCGGCGGACCGGCGTCGGCGCGTGGGCCTCGTCCAGCGCCTGTGCGATCGCCGCGCCCACCCCGCCGACGACCCCGTTGTCCTCGATCACGGCCACCAGACGGTGCTCGGCGGCCAGCTTGACCAGCGCCGGCGACACCGGCTTCACCCACTGGGGATCGGCCACGGTCACCGTCACCCCGGCCTCCGTCAGCGCCGCGCCGGCCGCGAGCGCGGTGCCCGCCATCGCGCCCACCGCGACGATCAGCACCTCCGCCCCGGAGCCCGCCCCGCCCGCGAGGATGTCCACGCCCTCCACCTGGCCGACGGCCTCGATGTCGGGGCCGACCGGGCCCTTGGGATAGCGGAGCACGGTGGGGGCGTCGGTGACCTCCACCGCCTCCCGGAGCTGCGCCCGCAGCCGGGCGCCGTCGCGCGGCGCGGCCAGCCGCAGCCCCGGCACCAGTTGCAGCAGGGACAGGTCCCACATGCCGTTGTGGCTGGCGCCGTCGGTGCCGGTGGCACCGGCCCGGTCCAGGACGAAGGTCACCCCCGCCCGGTGCAGCGCCACGTCCATGAGGACCTGGTCGAAGGCCCGGTTGAGGAAGGTCGCGTACAGCGCCACCACCGGATGGACGCCGCCCGCCGCCAGCCCGGCGGCGGAGGTCACCGCGTGCTGCTCGGCGATGCCCACGTCGAACGTCCGGTGCGGATACGCCTCCGCGAACGCGTCCAGACCCACCGGCTCCCGCATCGCCGCCGTGATCGCGACGACATCGGACCGGTCCGCCCCGATCCGCACGATCTCGTCCGAGAACACCGCGCCCCAGGAAGGGGCGGAGGGCTTGGCGGGAGCGGACGGGGAGGGCGCGGCGCCGATCGCGTGGAACCGGTCGCCCTCGTGCTCCTCGGCGGGCCGGTGGCCCTCCCCCTTGCGGGTCAGCACATGCACCACGACCGGGCCGCCGAAGTTCTTGGCCAGCCGCAGCGCCGCCTCCACCGCCCCCGTGTCGTGCCCGTCGACCGGTCCGACGTACTTCAGCCCCAGATCGGCGAAGAGGCCCTGCGGGGCGATGACGTCCTTCAGCCCCTCCTTGGCCCCGTGCAGCCCGCCGTAGAGCGCGTGCCCGATGACCGGGACGTTCTCCAGGAACTCCTTGCCGCGCCGCAGGAACCGCTCGTACCCGTCCGAGGTGCGCAGCGTCATCAGATGGTCGGCCAGACCGCCGACGGTGGGCGCGTAGGAGCGCTCGTTGTCGTTGACCACGATCACCAGCGGCCGGTCCCTGGCGGCGGCGATGTTGTTCAGCGCCTCCCAGGCCATGCCGCCGGTGAGGGCGCCGTCACCGATGACCGCCACGACGCTGCGGTCGTCCAGGCCGCGCAGCTGGTGCGCCTTGGCCAGCCCGTCCGCGTACGACAGCGCCGTCGAGGCGTGCGAGTTCTCGATGATGTCGTGCTCGGACTCGGCCCGCGACGGGTAGCCCGAGAGCCCGCCCCGCGAGCGCAGCAGGCTGAAGTCCTTCCGCCCCGTCAGCAGCTTGTGCACATAGGCCTGGTGGCCGGTGTCCCAGAGCAGCCGGTCCTTCGGCGAATCGAAGACGCGGTGCAGGGCGATCGTCAGCTCCACCACACCCAGATTGGGCCCGAGGTGACCGCCGGTGCGGGAGACCTCCCGGATGAGGAAGCCCCGGATCTCCCGGGCCAGCCCGCCGAGCGAGGCCTCGTCGAGCCGGCGCAGATCCTCCGGCCCGTCGACGGTGTCCAGTATCGGGGTCCCGGATGCGTACGGATCGTTCGGCCTAGTACCCAAAGCGCACCTCCATGGTGGGTTGCAGAGCGAGATCCACACCCGTGACCGTCCGGTCGACGGCGATGAGGATGTTGTAGTGGTTGGGGAAGTGGCAGCCGTCGTAGCCGAGCACGGTTCCGATCCGCCGCCCGTTCAGCGTCACCCGGTCGCCCCGGTCGATCACTCCGCCCCGCGAGATCTCCACGAAGCCGAGGAAGCCCACCCGGTCGACGACCGCGCCCGCGGTGGTGTCGTGCTGGTCGGTGGTGACCAGCTCATGGATCTCGTGCCGGCGGACACAGCGGCTGCCGAACTCCTCCAGGACCATGCCCCGGTCCTCGCGCCGGTGGGTGAGGACCTTGACCAGCTCCCCGCGCACCTCGGCCTTCGGACCGTCCTCGGCCGGGTTCACCGCTGCCCCTCCTTCTCCAGCCGGTACACGTCCGACACCAGCTCCAGCGCCGCGAGACCGCCGCCCGAGCGGTCCTCGCCCGCCGCCAGCGCGCCCGCGAAGTCCCGCAGCACACCGATGTACTCGTGCCGCAGCGACGACTTGAACCCGTGGTGACCCGCGAGCATGTCGGCGTGCACGGCGGTGCCGTCGGAGAGCCGGGCGTCGACGTCCTTGCGCTCGCCCTCGTACGACCAGTCCAGCTCGACCCTGGCGGTCGCGCCGTTCCGGGCGCGCAGATCCACGGTGGCCTGCCGGTCGACCCCGTCCGCGTCGCGCACCACCTTGGCGGCGACGACCTCGACATCCCCGATGATCTGGCGGACCGTGTCGAAGGCGTTGGGCCCGTTGTCGGCCACACAGCCGCCGCCGCAGCGCGCCGGATCGAGATACCAGCGGTCGCTGCCCGCGTGCTCCTCGATGCGCTCCAGATAGCGCACGGTGAGCGACTCCACCGGGGTGTGCGCCGGGACCCGCTCCAGCAGCGCGAGGACATTGTCGTTGTACCGGCGGTGGAAGGAGGTGAAGAGCAGCACCCCCCGCTCCCGCGAGGTGCGCACCAGCGCCCGGCCGTCCTCGGCGGTGGTCGCGAGCGGCTTCTCCACACAGACCGCGACCCCCGCCTCCAGGGCCGCCCCGCACACCTCGGCGTGCACATCGTTGGGGACGTTCACCACCACGGCGTCCAGCTCCGCGCCGGCCAGCAGCGCGCGGTGGTCGGTGTAACAGGGGACGCGCCCCTCGAACTCCGCCAGCGCGTCGGGCCGCAGATCGCACACGGCGGCCAGCTCCAGCCCGGGGAGCGAGTCGAACGCCGACACATAGAACTTCGAGATGACCCCGAGTCCGATGATGCCGATACGGGTACGCCGGGTCATGCGCCTGCCTCCATGGGGATCTCCGCGCCGATCTGCCGGGCGACCGCGGTCAGTTCCGCGTACAGCCCCTTGCTCACCGGCACTCCGTCTGCCCGTGCCGCCGCCTCGTACGCGGCCTCGCGCCGGCCGGGGTAGCCGACCGGGGAGTCGGCCGACACCGGCGGGCAGTCCAGCAGGCTCCGGAAGAGCCCGCCCGCGTCGCCGAGGAACTCCTGCTCGGGGCGGAGCGCCCCGGGGGAGACGGCGATCATCAGGAAACCTATGTCGTCGTCCCGGCCGGTGGGCCCGCCGTTCCCGGTGAAGGCGTCGGGCGAGGGGCCGAGCCCCGCGCCGGGCACCAGCGCGGCCAGCACCTCGACCAGCAGCGCCAGACCGTACCCCTTGTAGGCGCCGGTCTCCGGCCGGCCGCCCAGCCACATCGGGAAGCCCTCGCCCCGGTCCAGCGCCCCCGGATCGGTGACCGGCGCGCCCTCGGCGTCCTGGAGCCACCCCTCCGGGATCGGCCGGCCGGCGCGGGCGGCCTCGCGGACCTTGCCCGTGGGGACGGCGGTGGTGCTCATGTCCAGGTTGAACGGCGGCAGCCCCGGACCGGCGGGCGCCGCGATGGAGAGCGGGTTGGTGCCGAGCATGGCGTACCGGCCGCCCGGCGGGCGGGCGATCCGCTGCCCGCCGCAGTTGGAGGCGAGGATGCCGATGGCGTTCCTCGCCACCGCCCGCGCGGTGTGGTGCCCGGCGCAGCCGAAGTGGGTGCCGTTGCGCACGGAGACCATGCCGATGCCGTACTCGGCGCTGCGCGCGACCGCCAGGTCCATGGCCTCGCTGGCCGCCCACAGCCCCAGGCCGCGCCGGGCGTCGATCAGCACCGCCGCGCCCCGGTCGGCGAGGATCTCGAACTCCGCCGCCGGATCGGCCCGCTTGTCGTCGAGGAGCGGCAGATACAGCCGGGTCAGATTGGCCAGCCCGTGCGAGCGCATGCCCGCCAGGTCTCCGTACAGCAGCGCCTCGGCGGCGGTACGGGCCCGTCCGTCCGGCATCCCCCGGTCGGCGAGGACGGCGGTGGCCAGCGAGAGCAGCGTCTCGTAGGGCACCCGCACATCGGTGGCGTAGTCGGCTGGTTCCGCGGTCGTGGTCATGGATGTCCGTTCGTTGCTCGGGCGAAGTGACTCAGGAGGGAGACCACGCTCGCGGCGTAGCTCTCCAGCTCCCGCGCGTCGGCGAACTCGCCCTGGGCGTGGGCGTTGTTGAGGTCGAGATCGCCGGGGCCGAAGGCGGCGGTATAGGTGCCGGGAACGCCGTCCAGCCAGATGGCGTCGCAGGTGAACGAGGGTTCGTCGGCCGGGACACAGGGCAGGCCCGCGCCGGTGGTCAGCAGGGATCTGGCCCAGGGGTCGTCCTGGTCGACCAGGGCCGGCAGCCCCCGCTTCAGCCACTCCACCGCGGTGACCTCCTCCGCCTCGTCGGCCGTCAGCGCGAAGTCCGGCACCGGGCGGAAGCGCTCGGTGAAATCGGCCAGACCGCGCTTGACCTCGGCCTCCAGGGCGGCCTCCAGCCGGCGGCCGGCGGCGGTGTTCTCGTACGCGAGGTTGAGCAGCAGCTCCCCGGTGCCGTAGACCCGGTTGTGCAGCGGCCCGGTGCGCAGCCCCGCCACACAGACCCGGGTGCCGTCGTGCCGGCCGGAGAGCCGGTGCGCCAGATGCTGGGCGAGATGGCCGAGGAGCACGGTCGCGTTGTGGCCGCCGCCGGGCCGGTCGTCGATGGAGTCCAGTCCGTCGACGGTGACCCGGGCGGTCATCGCCGCGGTGGAGCGCGGCAGCAGCCGGGAGCCGGTGGGCTCGCAGAAGAGGTTGATCCGGCCGTAGAAGCCCTGCTCGATGAGGGGCCGGGTGCCGAAGACGCCCATGGCCCCGCCCTCCTCGCCCGCGACGAGCTGGATGAGCACCCCGGTGGTCCGCCCCAGCTCCGGCACCCGGTCCACGGCGGTCCGCAGCGCCGCGAGCAGCGCCACCGCCGGTCCCTTGTCGTCGATGGCGCCCCGGCCGTGGAAGCGGCCGTCCGAGTACCGGGGCGGCTCCCAGTCGCTGACCGTGTCCAGATGGGCGTTGAACATGATGGTGCGCTCCCGGGGCAGCTCCGGGCCCAGCCGCAGCACCGTGCTGGGCTGGCACTCCAGGAAGTCCGGGATGTCCGCCATGGCCTCGCGGACCATGCGCGGCACATCGGGGCGCTCCAGGGCCGAGGGCGGCGGCGCGCCGTGGTGGACCACGGTGAACCCCAGCTCGGCCGCGGCCTCGGCGTAGGCGAGCTGGGCCTCGGCGAGCCGGGGCCGGGGGCCGTCGGCACCGGTCTCCAGCAGCCCCACGGTGGGCAGTTCGAGCAGCCGGAGCAGCAGCTCGCGGTCGGACGGCAGCAGCGGGACGTGGTTCATGCCGGCTGCGCCGCGACGGCCGCGGCCGCGTCGTCGAGGAGCTTCTCCAGGGCCCGTCCGTACGCGACGAAGGTGCTCACCCCGTCGGTGCCGGCCGCCGCCAGCGACTCGTGCGGGCGGACGTTGATGTGCGGCTCGATCGACCAGGCGCCCCGGTAGCCGTGCCCGATCAGCAGCCGCAGCGCGTCGCCGACCCGGCAGCGGCCCTCGCCCGGCAGGACATAGTGGACATCGGACGGATCGCCCACCGCGTCCTTGATGTGGACATGCGCCACGTGCGGGGCGATCTCCGGCAGCAGGTCGTAGGTCTCGTACCCGTGGGCCACCCCGTTGCCGGTGTCGAAGAGCAGCTTCAGCGCCGGGCTGTCCACATGGTCGAGCAGCCCGAGCATGCGGGCCGGATCGCTCGCCGCCCACCCCGCGCAGTTCTCGTGCAGCAGGACGACCCCGGCGCTCTCGGCCCGCGCCGTCAGCTCCCGTATCCGCGCGTGGACCTCGGCCCGCCACCTCGGCTCGGGACGGCCGTCGTTGGGATAGGACATGATCCGGATGTACGGGGTGCCGAGCCGGGCGCACCGCTCGGCGAGGATCTCCAGCTCCCGCAGGTCCTGTGCGAAGTCCGAGTCGACCGGACGGGCCCAGTTGGCGATACGGGAGTCGACGCACGCCACCCCCAGACCCGCCCCGGCGAGCCTTCCGGTGAGACGGTCGAAGGCGTCCTCGTCCAGGTCGGCGAGGGCCGTGCCGTCGACATTGCGCAGCTCGATCAGGTTCCAGCGCAGCTCGGTGAGGGCGGAGAGCTGAGTGTCCAGCGCCTCCCCGGCCTCGTCGCCGATACCGCACAACGGGAAGGCCGGGGGCGCGGGAGTGACTTCAGCCGGCATGGCGTACCGCCTCCTGACGGAGAGACAACGGGGACAGCGAATCCGCCAGGCACAGGTCCTTGGCGCTGGTGAGCAGGGCGACCACCTGGGCCTGGAGCTCGAAGTCGGCGCGGAGGTCCGCACCGGCGGCGAAGTCCCGGTACACCCGGAGCACACAGGCGGTCAGGGCCTCGTCGTGGAACAGCTCCCGGCCCGCGCCCACCCCGGGCACATCGGTGCTCAGCTGGGCGTAGGAGTCCATTCCGCTGGTGGGGTAGTGGCCCGTCACCGTCCCGGCGGCGAACTCCAGCCGGATGCTGCGCTCATTGATGGGCGAGGTCAGATCGGAGGTGACGGAGGTGCGGACTCCGCCGTCGTGCTCGATGGCCAGCCGCGCCGAGCCCATGTGCGGGACCACGCGCTCACCGATCCGCGCGTCCGTCCAGGACGCGCCGGTCACCCGGCCCGAGCCCGCCAGCCGCAGCGCCACCCCCACCGAGTGCGGCGGCTCCACATCGAACGCGGTCGGATGGCTGGGCGTGGCGAAGGTCCGGGTCAGCCGGGGCTTGTGCTGCCGGACGGCGATCGAGCGCAGCTCCCCCAGCTCGCCGGCGCCCACCAGCTCCACCAGCCGCAGCGTCAGGGTGGAGTGCAGCCAGGGGGCGACCACGGCGAGCCGCAGCCCATGGGAGTCCCGGATACCGCGCAGCCGGGCCACCACCGCATTACCCGTGCCTATCGGTTTCTCCACCAGAATGGAGCGGAATCCGAGTTCGGCGAGTTCCAGCAGAGTGGCCGCGCGGGAATCCGGTGGTGTGCACAGATGGACGACTGTGTTCTCCGGGTCGAGTTCCGCGCGCGCCTCGGCCAGGGACGCCACCCGCTTCAGCTCGCGCGGATCGATGTCCCCGGGCGGGACGAACGGGTCGAATCCCAGGGGAACAGCGGGCGCGAACAGCCCGCCCTCCGGGGCACTCCGCCGTAATGTCCGCAGGACCGGCAGGTGAAGACCTCGTCCCGACCTTCCCAGTCCGACGATGAACGTCTTCAGCAACGGATAACCCCGCCTTCTTGGTCAGAGCCGAGCAGCCGATGAACGGCGCGTTGACACGGCGCGCAATTGATCCGGTGTCGCCGGATTCCGGTTCACCGGTCTCCACGGCAAGGGGAATTCCGAACGCCCCGCAGTGCAGGCTAGGCCGCTCACCCCGTCCTTTCGAATGACAGGTTGCTGCCGGTGCGGCCCCGGCCGGGGCCGCAGCGACCTGCTATGGCGGCCGTGCCGAAGCGGTTTCTAGGGTGAGGTCCCGTTCAGCAGATCCCGGTCACGAACACAGGCAATGCCGGCCGCGCGGACCGCGCGGCAGGGGGAGGAGCCCGATGAGCGTCGTCGGCAACATCACGGCGGACCAGCAGACCGGCCACGAGGACGACTATCTCTTCGACTCGGGCTGGAACCGCGAGTCGGAGCGGCTGCGCGCCAATGAGTCCCTCTGGGACCAGGGCACCGTCGAGCGGCTCGAACGCCTCGGCGTCGCCGCCGGCTGGTCCTGCCTCGAAGTCGGCGCGGGCCAGGGCTCCATCGCCCAGTGGATGGCCGAGCGGGTCGGCCCCACCGGCCGGGTGCTCGCCGCCGACCTCGACACCGAGCCGCTGAAGTGGCTGGAGAGCCCCCCGGTGGAGCTGCGCCGCCTCGATGTGCGCACCGACGAGCTGCCCCGGGCCGCCTTCGACCTGGTGCACGCCCGGATGGTCCTCCAGCACCTGGAGGACCCGGCGGCGGCCGTCCGCCGGATGGCGCGGGCGCTGCGGCCCGGCGGAGTGCTCTTCATCGAGGACACCGACGCGCTCACCCTCTTCCGCTCGGCGGTCTCCGAGGACTTCCTCAAGGACGTCCACACCGCCGCCTACCGGGTGATGGAGCAGACCGGCTACTCGATGCGCGGCGGCCACTTCGACCACCGGGCCGCGCTCGACGCCGGACTGGAGGACGTCTGGGCCGAGGGCCGGGCGGTGATGGTGCAGGGCGGCTCGCTCCGGGCCCGGATGTATGTGCTGTGGCTGGAGTACCTCCGCCCCAAGCTGCTCGCCCAGGGCCTGCTCACCGAGGAGCGCGTCGACGAGGCCGTGCGCGCCATGAACGACCCGGCCAACCACTGGCTGAGCCAGGTCCTCATATCCACCTACGGCCGCAAGCCCGCCTGACGGCCGGCCTCCACGACCTCTCGACGAAAGGCGGACCCGCGCATGGCGGTGAGGACCGCGATGTCCTCGGCGGCCCCGGGCACATCGAAGCTCAAGGCGTACGCCAAGCTGGGGAAGCTGGCCTTCTTCGACTTCTACCTCTGTGTGCTGGTCGTGTGGACCGCGCTGCCCGGCACCGAACTGTGGGCGGCCGGCACCTGGACCACCCTGCTGCTCTTCCTCCTCGGCCAGGTCGGCGTCGTCGCCGCCACCGTCGCCTTCGACGACCTCACCGGCGTCCGCGACGGCAGCGACGCCCGCAACTACACCGCCGAGTCGGGGGCCCTGCGCGACCTCTCCCGCAAGCCGCTGCTCTCCGGGGCGCTCACCGTCCAGGAGGCCCAGCGGTTCGCCTGGACGATGGCCCTGTGGGGCGTACTGCTGTGGACCGCCACGGCCGCCTTCGCCCCGCACCAGCCGCTCTGGGCCTGTGTGCTGCTGCTGTACGTCGCCCTGACGTCGATGCAGTACTCCTACGGGCTCAAGCTCAGCTACCGGGGCGGCCAGGAACTGCTCCTCGTCTCCTCCGCGAGCCTGGTGATCGTCCTGCCGTACGCGCTGATCACCGGCGCTGCCACCGGGCTCATCGTCCTGGAGTCGGTGCTCTTCGGCCTCTGGAGCGTGCTGGTCTCGCTCTACTCGAACATGAACGACATCGAGGGCGACCGGCTGGCCGGCCGCCGCAACCTGGCCACCATGACCGGGCCCGCCGCCTACCGGGGCGTCATCACCGTCCTGACCGCCGCCGAACCCGCGGCCGTCGTCGTGGCCGTCGCCGCGGGCGCCGTGCCCTGGTGGTTCCTCGCCGTCACCCTGCCGCTCTTCGCGCTCCGCGCCGTCCAGCTCCGCACGGGCGTCGTCCGCCGCGAGGCGCTCGCCGCCCGTGTCCTCGGCATCAAGTGCCAGCGCCTCGGGGTAGTGCTTCTGATGGCCGGCAATGTGCTCGTGGTCCACGTCGCCGGATGAGACCCGGAAGGAGTGGTGAGGAGGAGGTGGCCGGGACGGCGGCGTCGCCCGCCGGCGGGCCGTCGCGGGCCGCCGTCCTGGCGAACCCGGCCGCGGTCGTCGCCGGACTGGTCGCCGTGGTGGTCGCCTACGCGGGCCCGCTCGCGGTCGTCTTCCAGGCCGCCGACGCCGCCGGGCTGCCCCCCGCCACCCTGGAGTCCTGGGTGTGGGCGGTCTCCATCGGCAGCGGGGTCACCGGAGCGGTGCTCAGCTGGGCGTACCGCGTCCCGGTCGTCATGGCCTGGTCGACGCCCGGCGCCGCGCTGCTGGCCGCCGCCCTGGACGAGTACACCTTCGCCGAGGCCGTCGGGGCCTATCTGGTGGCCGCCGCGCTCACCGTGCTGGTCGGGGCGACCGGCCTGTTCGGCGCCCTCATGCGGTGGATTCCGCCGACGATCGCCTCCGCCGTGCTCGCCGGCATCCTGCTGAAGTTCGGCATCGGGCTCTTCCTCGCCGCCGACGGCGATCTGTGGCTGGTGGGGCTGATGCTCGCCGCCCATGTCGGCTGCCGGCGGCTCGCGCCCCGCTGGGCGGTCGCCGCCGCGCTGCTCACGGGCTGCGCCCACACCCTGGCGACCGGCCGCTTCCGGGGCGGCTCCTTCGATCTCGCGCTCGCGGTGCCCCAGTTCACCGCACCCGACTTCTCGCCCGGCGCGATCACCGCGCTCGCGCTGCCCCTGTTCGTGGTGACGATGGCGTCCCAGAACGCCCCGGGCATCGCGGTGCTCCGCGCCGCCGGCTACCGGCCCGACGCCGACCGGCTGGTGCTGGCCTCGGGGATCGCCTCCGCCGCGATGGCGCCCGCAGGCGGTCACGCCATCAATCTGGGCGCCATCACCGCGGCGATCTGCACGGGCCCGGAGGCGGACGCGCGGCCCGAGCGCCGCTGGGCCGCCGGCGTCCACTGCGGAGTCTTCTATCTGATCGCCGGCGCCCTGGGCACCGCCGTGGTGGGACTCTTCACCGCGCTGCCCGGGGCACTGGTGGCGGCCATCGCCGGGATCGCCCTGCTGGGCGCCCTCGGCGGCGCGCTGGCCTCGGCCACCGAGTCGTCCGCGCACCGCGACAGCGCGCTCGCCGCGCTGCTGCTCACCGCGTCCGGAGTGGAGCTGTTCGGTATCGGCTCCACCTTCTGGGGGCTGCTGCTGGGCACCGCCGTCCATCTGGCGACGGTCCGGCGCGACCCCGCACCGGGCAGCTGAGACGGCCGTCGGACTCCACGGGGGTGGGTCCGACGGCCGTGCGCTGCCGTGATCGATTTCCCTGACACCACGGAGGGCTGAGGCGCTTATGCACCGCCGGATCTGCATCATCGGAATGGGGCCACGCGGCTTGTCGGTGCTGGAGCGCGTCTGCGCCAACGCGCGCCACGACCCGGCGTCCGCCCCGGTGACCGTGCACACGGTGGACGACCACGCGCCCGGCGCGGGCGCGGTCTGGCGCACCGGGCAGTCACGGCGGCTGCTGATGAACACGGTGGCCGGGCAGGTCTCCGTCTTCACCGACGACAGCGTCGCGATGGACGGCCCGCTGGAGCCGGGCCCGAGCCTGTACGCCTGGGCGAGCGCCCTCACCCGGACGGCACCGGAGCACGGACTCGACGCCGAACTCCTCGCCGAGGCGCGGTCGCTCGGCCCCGACACCTATCCCACCCGCGCGCTCTGCGGCGCCTACTACCGGTGGGCGCACGGGCGCGTCGTCGACGGCGCCCCCGCCGGGGTCACCGTGGTGGCCCACCGCTCCCGGGCGGTCGCCCTGGACGAGCCCGGCGGGCCCGGCGGCGCCCAGCGGGTGACCCTCGCCGACGGCACCGTCCTCGGCGGTCTGGCCGCCGTGGTCCTCGCCCTCGGCCATCTGCCCCTCGAACCGAGCGCGCAAGAGGCCGAGTTCGCCGCCTTCGCCGCCGGTCACGGCCTGGTCTATGTGCCTCCCGGCAACCCGGCGGACCTCGATCTCTCGGTGCTGCCCGCCGGTGAGCCCGTCGTCCTGCGCGGCCTGGGCCTCAACTTCTTCGACCACATGGCGCTCCTCACCGAGGGGCGCGGCGGGCGGTACCGGCGGGTCGGGGGGCGGCTGGTGTACGAGGCGTCGGGCGCCGAGCCCGTGCTGTACGCGGGCTCCCGGGGCGGGCTCCCGTACCACGCCAGGGGCGAGAACCAGAAGGGCCCGTACGGGCGCCACGAACCCCTGCTGCTCACCGCCGAGTACGCCGTGAAACTGCGGGCCCACCGCCCGGAGGGCGCCGCCGGCGCGGACTTCAGGGCCGAGCTGTGGCCGCTGATCGCCGGGGAGGTGGAGATCACCTACTACAGCCGTGTCCTGGCCGGCCGGGAGCGGCCCGCCGAGATCGAACGGTTCCGGGTCGACTGGATCGCGAGCGCCGCCGACGAGGCCGGCCGGGCGGCCGTGCTGGAGCGCCACGGCATACCGCCCGAGGAGCACTGGGACTGGGACCGGGTGGCCCGGCCGTACGCGGACCGCGACTTCACCGGCCCCGACGACTTCCGCGCCTGGGTCCTCGGCCATCTGCGCGAGGATCTCGCCGAGGCCCGCCGGGGGAATCTGGAGAGCCCGCTCAAGTCGGCCCTCGATGTGCTGCGGGATCTGCGCAACGAGATCAGGCTCGCCGTCGACCACGGGGGAGTCGCGGGGGAGTCGTACGCGGCGGATGTGGACGGGTGGTACACGCCGCTGAACGCGGCACTCTCGATCGGGCCCCCGGCGCGGCGCGTCGAGGAGCTGATCGCGCTGATCGAGGCCGGGGTGGCGCACATCATGGGCCCCGGGCTGCGGGTCGGGGCGGACCCGGTGACGGGCAGGTTCACGGCGGAGGCGGCGGGGGTGCCGGGGTCGCGGGTGGCGGTGCGGGCGCTGGTGGAGGCGCGGCTTCCGGTGGTGGACGCGCGGCGGAGCGCGGAGCCGCTGCTGCGGGGGCTGCTGGAGGGGGGCGGGTGCAGGCCGTACCGGATGGCGGGGGGTGGGGTTCCGTACGAGACCGGGGGGGTCGAGGTGACGGGGCGGCCGTACCACCTGGTGGATGGGGAGGGGAGGGGGCATGGGCGACGGTTTGTGCTGGGGGTGCCGACGGAGGGGGTGCACTGGGTGACCGCGGCGGGGATTCGTCCGGGCGTGGGTTCCGTCACCCTCACGGACGCGGATGCGATAGCCCGCACCACGCTCTCTCTCCCACTCCCACCCGAAGGCTCCACCCCGTGAGCCCCCGGGTGCCCCGCTTCCCGCGGGCCCGGGTCGGGGGCCGGCCCCCGAACCCCCGCGCCTCAAACGCCGGCGGGGCTGGGTGTGCTCGGGTTCCCGGCGGGGCCGGGGTTGCTCGGGTCTTCGGCGGGGCTGGGTGTGCCCGGGTTCCCGGGGAGGCCGGGTGTGCTCGGGTCTTCGGCGGGGGCGGAGCGCCCGGTTCGGCTGGGGGCGCCTGTCAGAGGCGGCTCTGACTGACCCCTTCGCACAGGAACCCCCACCACGCGAGACACACAACCAACGGAGCCCCCCTTGTCCCTGCTCTCCCCCACCACCGCCGGCACCCCCATCGAATCCGCCGTCTCCGACCACGCCTGGCTCCAGGCGATGCTCGACGCCGAGGCCGCGCTGGCCCGGGCCGGGGCCCTTCTCGGTACCGTTCCCCCGGGCGCGGCCCGGGTCATCAGCGACGCCGCGCGCGCCGAGCACCTCGACCCCGCCGCACTCGCCCGGGAGGCCCGCCAGTCGGCCAACCCCGTGGTCGGGCTCGTCCGGGCGTTCACCGCCGTCGTCGCCGAGCGGGACCCCGGTGCCGCCGGCCATGTCCACCAGGGCTCCACCAGCCAGGACATCCTGGACACCGCCACCGTCCTGGTCGCGGACCGCGCCCTCCGGCTGATCCTCGCCGATCTGCTGCGCACCGCCGGTGCCCTGCGGACCCTCGCCACCACCCACCGCGACACCGTCATCGCCGGCCGCACCCTCGCCCTGCACGCCGTGCCCACCACCTTCGGCCTCAAGGCCGCCGGCTGGCGGCATCTCGTCCTGGACGCGGCCGACCGGCTCGTCCGCCTCCTCGACGGCGGCCTCCCCGTCCAGCTCGGCGGCGCCGCCGGCACGCTCGCCGGCTATCTGGAGCACGCCCCGGACACCACCACCCCCGCCGCCCACACGGCGGCGCTCACCGAGGCGTTCGCCGCCGAACTCGGGCTCGCCGCACCGCCCATCCCCTGGCACACCCTGCGTACCCCCATGGCGGACATCGCCTCCGCCGCCGCCCTCACCACCGGCGCCCTGGGGAAGATCGCCGTCGATGTGCTGTCGATGACCCGCACCGAGGTCGGCGAGGTCCACGAACCCGCCCCGGCGGGCCGCGGCGCCTCCTCCGCGATGCCCCACAAGCGCAACCCCGTCCTCTCCACCCTCATCCGCTCCGCCGCGCTCCAGACCCCGCAGCTCGCGGCGACCGTGCTCGGCACCCTGCCGAGCGAGGACGAGCGCTCCGCCGGCGCCTGGCACGCCGAGTGGCAGCCGCTGCGCGAGCTGCTCAGGCTCACCGGCGGCGCGGCCCACCAGGCCGTGGAGCTGACCGGACAGCTCACCGTCGACGAGGGGCGGATGCTCGCCAACACCGCGCTCACCGGGGGGCGGATCGCCTCCGAGCGCGTCGCCGCCGTCCTCGCCCCGCTGCTCGGCAGGGCCGAGTCCCGCCGGCTGCTCAGCGAGGCCTCCGGCACCGCCGCCCGCACCGGCGAGCCGCTGGCCGCCGTCCTCGGCGCCGACCCCGCCGTCCGCGCGGTGCTCACCGAGGAGCGGACGGCCCGGCTGCTCGACCCCCGGGGGTACACCGGCGCCGCCGCCGCGCTGGTGGACCGCGCGCTCCACCGCGAGCCGCCCGCCGTGCCCGTACCGCCCCGAAAGCCCTAACAGGTGTTTGCCATAGCCGCACCGCCTATTTCCTGGGGAGTATTTACTCCAGAGGGCCTGTCTGAAAAAGAGCGGTCCCCGCGATGCAACTCGAAGGGATGCATGTGCCCACGACCCAGGAAGCAAGGTCCGGCTCCTCCGGCGCCACTCGGAAACGGGTGATTCTGGCGGAACCCCGAGGGTTCTGCGCCGGAGTGGACCGCGCCATCGGCATGGTGGAACAGGCACTCGACACCTATGGCGCACCGGTTTACGTGCGCAAGGAGATTGTGCACAACCAGCATGTCGTCAAGGAACTCGAAGGCCGCGGCGCGGTGTTCGTCCACTCCGAGGAAGATGTGCCCGAAGGGGCGATCTGCATCTTCTCCGCCCATGGTGTCTCTCCCGCCGTGCGGGAGAACAGCGCACGTCAGGGGCTTCGGGTCATCGACGCGACCTGCCCCCTGGTCTCCAAGGTCCATCAGCAGTCCCGGCGTGCCGCGGCGAGCGGCCACACCATTTTGCTGATCGGCCACGCCGACCACGAGGAGGTCGAGGGCACCGTGGGAGAGGCCCCCGAGAAAACCATCGTGGTGGAGACGGTGGAGAGCGCCCGCACCCTGGACATACCGGCCGGCACCAAGCTCTCCTTCCTCACCCAGACCACCCTGTCACTGGATGAGACCCGCGATATCATCGACGAATTGACCCGCAGGTTTCCCGATATTCAGGGACCGGGCACCGGCGATATCTGCTATGCGAGCCAGAACCGTCAGAACGCGGTCAAGGAAATCGCCGCCGAGAGCGATCTGCTCCTGGTCGTCGGATCGGACAACTCCAGCAACTCCGTGCGCATGGTGGAGGTCGCCCGAGGTCTGGGCACCGCCTCCCATCTCGTCAACGACGTGACCAAGCTCGACGAGAGCTGGCTCGACGGTGTGGACACCGTCGGAGTCACCTCGGGCGCCAGCGCGCCGGAAATCCTGGTGGAACAGCTCCTGGAGCGGCTCGCCGCACTCGGATACGGCGGGCGCGACACCGTGCGGACCGCCGAGGAGAATGTCGTCTTCGCCATTCCCGGCAGCCTCTTCGAGCACGTCGGACGCGAGTCCTGAACTCCGCCCGCCCTTCGCACATCTCACACCGAGGTATTTGACATGGCCAATGTAACGCTGGCAGAGAGCGCGGTTCTGTCGTCGCCCGCAGATGTGCGGGACACCATCATGGAGAAGGTGGAGCAGCGCCTCGCCGGGCTGTTCCGGGACGAGCGGGCGAACTGGCGGGATCTCAACCCCGACTCCGTCGAAATCATCGGCTGCATCGCGGACATGGTCGTCAGCGGCGGCAAGCGGATGCGCCCCGCCTTCTGCATCTCGGGATATCTCGCCGCGGGCGGTGACCCCGAATCCCCCGACATCGTGGATGTCGCGGCGGCGCTGGAACTCCTGCACACCTTCGCCCTGCTCCACGACGACGTCATGGACGCCTCCAAGCTCCGCAGGAACGAGCCGACGGCGCATGTCCTCCACGCGGATCTGCACACCCAGCGCTCCTGGAAGGGCGACCCCCGCCGCTACGGCGAAGGGGTGGCCATGCTCGCCGGGAACCTCGCCTTCGTCTACGCCAACCGGCTGGTCGCCTCCTGCTCCCCGCCGGTCCAGGCGATCTGGGACGAGCTGTGCACCGAGCTGATGGTGGGCCAGTTCCTCGACATCCGCGCCGCCGCCCGGTTCCGCCCCGACACCGAACTCGCGCGCTGGATCGCCCTCTTCAAGTCCGGCCGGTACACGGTGCAGCGCCCGCTCTCCCTCGGCGCGGCCCTCGCCGGCGACACCGGGCTGCTGCCCGCCTTCGCGGAGTACGGACTCGCCGTCGGCGAGGCGTTCCAGCTCAGGGACGACCTGCTGGACGCCTTCGGGGACGCCGAGGTGACCGGCAAGCCGGTCCGGCTGGACTTCGAGCGCCACAAGATGACCCTGCTGATGTCCTACGCGATCAGGGACGACGCCACGGTCGCCGCGGAGGTCGGCGACGATCTCTCCGCCGTCACTCCGGACCGGCTCTACGACCTGCTCGTCGGGGCGGGCATCCACGACCGGGTGGAGGCGGTCATCAAGGAGTGCGTGGAGGCGGCCCACACGGCGGTCGGCGGCGCCGGCATCGACGCCCGCTGGGCGGCGGAGCTCTCCGTGATGGCCGACGCCGCCGCCTACCGCGACCGGTAGGGTCCGCCGTCCGGACCGGGGGCGCCACGGCGGGACCGGACACCGGCCGCCCGGCGGCGGACGCCCCGGCGGAGGCCGCCGCCCCGGCGGGCTCGGGCTCCTGGCCGGCTCCGAGAGTCCCGCGAGATCCGGGCGAGAGGCCCCCCGGGCAGGCTCGCGAGGGACGGACGGCCCGGTGCGACCGCCCCGGGCCGAACGGCGCGAAGGGCAGCACCGCCCCCGGGTCCCGCAGGGACCGCCCCGGGCGGCCGCCCCCGCCTGGAAGCGAAAGGCTCGACCCATGCGCACGGTTGTCGTCCTCGGCTCCACCGGATCGATCGGCACACAGGCCGCCGATGTGATCACCCGCAACCCCGGCCAGTTCTCCGTCGTCGGCCTCGCCGCGGGCGGCGGCCGGGTGGAGCGGTTCGCCCGGCAGATCCTCGACCTCACCCCGGCCGTGGTCGCCGTCGCCGCCGAGGCGGCGGCCGGTCCGCTGGCGGACGCCGTCGCGGCGGAGGCCGCCCGGCGCGGGCTGCGGCCGGGACAGTGGAACACACCCAAGATCCTCTCCGGTGCCGCCGGGGTCGAGGAGGTCGCCGCCCACCCCGCCGATGTCGTCCTCAACGGCGTCACCGGCGCCCTGGGCCTGACCTCCACCCTCGCCGCCCTGCGCGCCGGCTCCACTCTCGCGCTCGCCAACAAGGAGTCCCTCATCGTCGGGGGCGAACTGGTGAAGCGGGAGGCCCGGCCCGGCCAGATCGTCCCCGTCGACTCCGAGCACTCCGCCCTCGCCCAGGCGCTGCGCGGCGAGCGCCGCGCGGATGTCCGCCGGCTCGTGCTGACCGCCACCGGCGGACCCTTCCGGGGCCGTACCCGCGACCAGCTCGCGGAGGTCACCGTCGCCGAGGCACTCGCCCACCCCACCTGGTCCATGGGCCCGGTGATCTCGGTGAACTCGGCCACCCTGGTCAACAAGGGGCTGGAGGTCATCGAGGCGCATCTCCTCTTCGACGTGGACTACGACGACATCACCGTCATGGTCCACCCCCAGTCCGCGATCCACTCGATGGTCGAGTTCACCGACGGCGCGACCATGGCCCAGGTCAGCCCGCCCGATATGCGGCTGCCGATCGCGCTCGGCCTCTCCTGGCCCGAGCGGGTGCCCGGCGCCGCGCGCACCTTCGACTGGACCGCCGCCCAGACCTGGGAGCTGTCCCCGCTCGACGACGAGGCGTTCCCCGCGGTCTCCCTCGCCCGGCGGGCGGGCAGGGCCGGCGGCAGCGCCCCGGCCGTCTACAACGCCGCCAACGAGGTCTGTGTCGACGAGTTCCTCGCCGGGCGGCTGCCCTTCCTCGCCATCGTCGACACCGTCGCCGAGGTGGTCGCCGAGGAGCGCGACAGCTCCGTCTCGGCTCTGGAGGACGTCCTCGCCGCCGACGCCTGGGCGCGGGCCAGGGCGCGCGAGATCATCGCCCGCGAGCAGTACGGGCGGCGCGGGTAGCACCCGCCCGGGCGGTCCGGCGGAGACATCCGGCCGGATCACCCGGGCGGCCCCGCGCTTCCGTTTGAGCGGGCCGGGGCCGGGGGGAGACTCCCCGGCGTACCCCGGACCGCTCGCCCACGGAGGATGGCCATGGCCCGTGTTCCGCTGAACCCGAGGACCGGCTGGTCCGGACGGCTGATGGGCCGTGTCATGCGCCGCCGCTACGGCGGCTGGCTGCAACCGGTCCTCGCCGCGTCGCACCAGCCGCAGGTACTGCGCACCATGGGCCTGATGGAGTGGAGCGTCGGCCGCTGGAACCGGCTCGACCAGACCCTCAAGAGCCTGGCCACCTCCGCCGCCGCCGTGGCCCTGAACTGCTCCTGGTGCATGGATTTCGGCTACTGGGAGAACCACCACAAGGGCGTCGACCCGCGCAAGCTGCGCGCGGTGCCCCACTGGCGGGAGAGCGGCCTCTTCTCGGAGGTGGAGCGCGAGGTCATGGCGTACGCCGAGGCCATGACGGCACTCCCCGTCGCGGTCACCGACGAACAGGTCGCCGGGCTGCGGGCGCGCCTCGGTGACGCGGCCCTGGTCGAGCTGACCGCGATGATCTCGATCGAGAACCAGCGCTCCCGCACCAATCTGGCGCTCGGGCTGACCAGCCAGGGCTTCCGGGAGCGGTGCGAGGTCCCCGGCCGGCAGCCGCGCTGAGCCCCGCGCACCGGAGCGCACGGCGGCGGGCACACGACAGCGGTCCCGCGGTGGGGAACCACCGCGGGACCGCTGTCGTCGTACCGCCCGAGCCGGACCGCTCAGGTGCGTGTCCCCGGGGCCACCGGGTCCGCGCCGTCCTGCTGCCGGGGCAGCGGCGCCGGGTCGTCGCCCTCGCGCAGCCCGATCTTCTCGTGCAGCAGCCGCAGCGGCTTGGGCGCCCACCAGTTGGCACCGCCCGCCAGCCGCATGAAGGCCGGCACCAGCAGACCGCGCACCACCGTGGCGTCCATGATCACCGCGAGCGCCAGCCCGAGGCCGATGGCCTTGAGATAGGTGATGCTCGATGTTATGAAGCCGGCGAAGACGATGGCGATGAGGACCGCGGCGGCCGACACCAGGGAGCCGGTCCGGCCGAGCCCCTGCGCCACCGACGCGACGTTGTCGCCCGTCTTCTCGTACTCCTCCTTGATCCGGGAGAGCAGAAAGACCTCGTAGTCCATCGACAGGCCGAACGCCACACAGAACAGGAGCATCGGCACGCTCCAGGTGATCGCGTCGGTCACCGTGAAGCTGCCGATGACACCGTCCAGATGCCCCTCCTGGAAGCCCCACACCAGCACACCGAAGGTGGCGCTGAGGCTGAGCATGTTCAGCACCAGGGCCTTCAGCGGCAGCAGCACACTCCCGGTCAGCAGGAACAGCAGAACGAGGGTGGAGCCGCCGATGATGCCCAGCGCCCAGGGCATCTTGGACGTCAGCGAGTTGAGCGAGTCCTCCAGAATCGCCCCGGGACCGGTGACCTGGACCGCGAAGGGCGCGTCCGTGTCACGGATCTCCCGTACCAGCTCGCGCCCGGCGTCATTGGTCTCCGGCTCCTTCGGGACCACCTTCAGATACACGGAGGTCTCCGCGGCGAACGCGGCGGACGCCGGTCCCGCCGGGGCCGCCTGCTTCCCCTGGACATAGGAGCCCGTGTAGGTGTCCACCCGGGACACCCCCTCCATCCGGGACAGCTCCCCGGCGTAGCCGCCGACCTTCGCGGCGGCCCGCGCGGGGTCGCCGACCTCGCGCATCACGACCAGCTCCGAGTGGTTCTCCTGCGAGGAGTACCCCTCCCGCAGCGCCTTGCCGACCTGGAAGGAGCTGGCCGACGACGGCAGTACGCGCTCGTCCGCCAGGCTCATCCTCAGATTCAGGAACGGCGCCCCGAGCAGCAGCAGCACCGCGACCGCCGCCAGGCCGATGGGCAGCGGGAAGCGCATCACCACCGTGGCCGTGCGGTGCCAGAAGTTCTTCTCCTCCTCCGGCTTCTTCCGCTTGAGGACCTGGAGGCTGTTGATCCGGGGTCCGAGCACCTTCAGCAGCGCCGGGAGCACCGTCACCGAGACGAGCGCGGCGAAGAGCGCCACCGGAATGCCCGCGTAGGCGAACGAGCGGAGGAAGTAGAACGGGAAGACCAGCAGACCGCTGAGGGCGAGCGCGACCGTCACGGCGGAGAACGCCACCGTCCGTCCGGCCGTCCGCATACTGGTGATCAGGGCCTGGTCGGTGCTTGCCCCGCGGGCCAGCTCCTCCCGGTACCGGCTGATGATGAAGAGGCTGTAGTCGACCGCGAGACCCAGCCCCAGACCGGTGGTGATGTTCATCGCGAAGACCGACACATCGGTGAACATGCTCAGCAGCCGCAGAATGAAGAAGGCGCACGCCATGGTGAGCGTGCCGATCACCAGGGGCATCGCGGCGGCCACCACCCCGCGGAAGACGAAGATCAGCACGATGAGCAGGACCGGCATCGCGATGGCCTCGGCCTTCACGAGATCCTTCATCGTCTGCTCGATGATCTCCTCACTCGCCTTGGCGGTGCCGCCCTGGCTGATGTCGAGTCCCTCGACCGTGCCCTCGTAACTCTCGGCGTGGTCCGCCATCCACTTCTGGACGTGGTCGTCGTCGCCCTTGACCCAGGCCATGATCAGGGCGCTCCGCGAGTCGGTGGCCCGCAGCGCCTCCGGCCGACCCGTCGACCAGTAGGAGTACGCCTCGGTGACGTCCGGCTCCTTCGAGAGACGCTCGGTCACCTTCGCCGCGGCGGCGGCGACCGCCTCGTCGTCGACGCCCCGGTCGTCCTCCACGAGCAGCACCAGATTGGGCTGTCCCGCGTCGAACCGCTCTTCCAGGAACTTCGCTGCCCGCGCCGACTCGGTACTGGTGTCGCTGTAGCCGCCGGCCGAGAGCTTGGGGAACACCGTGGCTCCCACGGCGGCGGCGACTACGAACAGCAGCAAGCTGGCGTAGAGAAGGCGCCTGCGCCGCTGCAGTACGGCTTGGGCCAGTCTCTGGAGCATGTGTCTCCTCAGTAGGTTCCGTCCCCACCCCCGCACCCGGCCCCGGGCCGGGACCGCCGTGCACAGCGGTCCCGGCCCGGGGCCGGACTTCAGGGACGAGGACCCATCAGGTCGTGGCCAACAGTGAGTTGGCCGCACGGATGCCGGTGCGCATGGACGCCTCGGCGGTGGGGCAGCCCAGGTAGTCACCGGCGAAGACCAGCGGACCGCGCTGCTCCCGGGCGAGCTGGGCCGCCCGGCGGTAACGGCCGGGCTCCGGCCACATCAGCCCGACCGGGCGCTTGACGATGTGGAACGGCTCGGCGTCCTTCGGGAAGGCGGGCCACAGCTCGGGCGCCATCTCCAGCGCCCGGGCGTACTGCACCTCCTCGGGAGCGTCGATCAGCTCACGGGTCGCCTCGCGGCCCATGTAGACGAAGGTCAGCTCCTTCTCGATGTGCCGGCCGTCGTCCGTGATCAGCGTCTTCGGGACGGTGATGATGCTGCGCACACTGCGGGTGCCGGGCCCGGCGGGCACGATGTGCTCGCCCGAGGGCATCCGGCCGCGGTCGATCAGGAAGGAGACCGACAGCGCGGGCTCGTACCGCTGGGTCTCGGCGAACCGCAGCATGTGCGGCGAGGCGATCTCACGCGGCAGCGAGGCCGCCAGCTTCGCCGTCACCGGCGCGGTGGTGGCCAGCACGACCTCGTCGAACGTGTCGGTGACCGCGTCGCCGTCCGCGCCCGACGCGGTGATCCGTATCCGGTTGTCGCCGTCCACGGACAGCTCCGAGACCTCGGCGTTCAGCCGGACCTCCGCACCGCCCGCCATCCGCTCGGCGACGGTCTCCATGCCCCGTCCGAAGACATAGAACTTGGAGCCCACCACATTGGCGAGCATCGCCATGACGTGCGCCTGCGAGATCTCCTCGCAGCGCCACAGCCAGAACGACTCGATCATCGGCCGGATCAGATGCTGGTAGGCGTTCTCGCCCATGGCGTCGCGGGCCCACTCGGCCGCCGATGTGCCGTCGTCGAACGCGGCGAGCTGCTCCGGCTCGAACAGGTCCAGCTTCGAGCGCTTGGCCGTCAGCGCCGCCGAGGTGGCGAGGAAGCGCAGCTTGTCCCAGGCCCCGCTGTGGGCGTAGTTGACGAGCGTGGAGATCTCGTCGGCGACCAGGTTCACCGGCTTGCCGTTGGCCACCACCACCATGCTGTTGCGCATCTCGACCATGTCGTGCTCCAGGCCGTACTCCTTGATGCGGTCGAACAGCTCTCCGTAGAACGTGGTGAACCAGAGGTTGATCCCGGTGTCCGGCTCGATCTCCGGCCGGTGCCAGGAGCGGGCGCGCCCGCCGAGGCCGTCCGCGGCCTCGTAGACGGTCACCTCCCGTCCGGCCATGATGAGTTCGCGCGCGGCTGCGCACCCGGACATCCCGCCACCGACCACCGCAACGCGACGAGTCCTGGGCATGGTTGGCCTCCTTGGGAAGAGAAAAGGGTCAGAGAGTTCGGTGGGCGGCGAGCCGCGGGGCGCGCCCGGCGGTGGCCCGGTGGGTCAGCACCCGCTCGGCGGCCCGGGTCGCGGAGTGCACCGCGCCCTCGCTGCTCGCGCGCAGCGCCAGCCAGTCGCCCGCGTACTCCACGGCCCTGGCCGGGCGGCGGACGAACGCGGGCCGGGCCCGCAGGGCGGCGGGGCCCGCCTCGATGGAGCCGTACGGGAACCGGTGCAGCACCGCGTCCCGGCAGGCGTCCCGGATGCCGGGCACATACCGCTCGGCGTGTGCCAGCAGGGTCCTGACGACGGCGTCGTCGGGCTCCTCCAGGAGTTCCGCCGTGCGGGCCGCGGCGGGGAGCAGGGTGATCTGCCCGCGCCCGCGCGGCGCCCGGTTGGCGGCCTTGTTGTGCTCCACGGTCAGACCGCCGAGCACATCGTCCTCGGTCTGCGGGATCAGCAGCGCGTACACATGCGGCTCCAGCCGTCCGCGCCTCGGCTCCAGCGGCCGGTCCAGCAGACAGCTCACCCGCGCCATCGGCGCGTACTGGCAGGCCCGCACATACTCCGCCTCGTCCGCCGGCATCGCCGGGTGGAGCCTGGCCGCGAGCGGGGCCGGGACGGCCAGGACGACCTGGCGCGCGGTGAGTTCCCCGCCGTCGGCGAAGACCACCCGGACGCCCCCGCCGGTGGGCACCACCTCGGCGACCGGCCGGGAGGTGTGCACCGGGACCTGCTGGGCGATGGTCCGGGCGAGCATGTCCATCCCGTCCCGGTAGGTACGCCACCGGAAGATGCCACGGGTCGAGATCATGCTGCTGACCAGCGGGCCCATCGCCGAGCGGTGCGGCAGCCAGCCGAAGCCCGTGCCCACGGCCGGCTGGAGCAGATAGTCGTGCAGCTCGGCCGGGTAGCCGTCGGCGAACTCGGCCACCGTGGTGTCGCCCAGCGGGGTCTCCTCCGGGCGGTCCACGTCGTACCGCCCCGCCTCGCGCAGCAGCCGGCCCACCATCCGGGTCATGTGCACCCGGCCGCGCAGCGAGAGGCCGGCGCCGGTGATGCCGCCCAGCGGATGCCCCACCCAGGGGTGCGCCCGGCCGTCCCGCCAGACGCCCACGGCGCTGTGCACCGGAAGCACGTCCACCGGGGAGACGCCCACCTCGTCCAGCAGCTTCCAGGTGCTGGGATAGCCGCTGGCCGCGAGGGTCTCGGTGCCCAGGTCGAGGATGTAGCCGTCGCGCCGGAGCGTCCGCATCCGGCCGCCGACCGCGTCGGAGGCCTCGAAGACCTGGACCGAGCGCCCCTCACGGGTCAGCCGGTGCGCTGTCGCGAGCCCGGCTATCCCCGCGCCGATCACCGCCACGTCGAGGTCGGTCCCCGCCGTGCCGGCCGTGCCGTGGAGCTCGGGGCTCACGTCCACCGTCCGGTGCCGTAGGTGGCCGCGCCGTCGAGATACCGTGCCCGCAGCTCACCGCGGCGCACCTTGCCGGTGCCGGTCCTCGGGATCTCGTCCCAGGTGACATAGACCGGGTCGGCGAAGGCCGGCAGATCCTTGACGGCCCCGCGCCACAGCGCCGGGCTCAGCGCGCCACCGTCCTGGGTGCAGACCACCGGCAGCAGATCGGCGCCCGGGGTGCCGAGCACCACGACCTCCTCGATCTGCGGAATCCGGTCGGTCAGCACATCCTCCAGCTCGATGCAGCTCACGCCGGGCACGGCGTCCACCTCGCGGTCCAGCAGCGAGATGGTGCCGGTACGGCTCTTCACCCCGATGTCACCGGTGTTCCACCAGCCGCCCCTGGCCTTCTCCTGCCAGCGGGCGTCCTCGCCCAGATAGGTGAGACAGCGGCCCGTGGTCTTCGCCAGCACCACTCCGCGCTCGCCGTTGGGCACCGGGCGCATCGTCTCCGGGTCGACCACCCTCAGCTGGGTGAAGCCGGGCAGCGGACGGCCCACCTGACGGGTGGTCGGATGACGGTCGCCGGTCTGCGCCAGCGCCCGCCGGGTGAGCATCCGGAACGCCAGCGGGCCCGCCTCCGACTGGCCCCAGCCCTGGAGCCAGAGCGGCCGGCGGCGCTTGGTGGCCGCCAGGAAGCGGCGGATGGTCGGCGGGTGCATGGCGTCGAAGGTGCTGACGTACAGCCGCACGTCGGAGAAGACATTGTGCTGGGTCCGGGTCAGACGCTCCCAGCGGGTGAAGGTGCTGGGCAGCGCCTCGCACGTGGTGGGCCGGTGGGCGGCGAACACCCGCTCGGCGACGGCCGGATCGTCGTCCGCGACCACCACGGCCTTGCGGGGCTCCAGCAGCAGGGTGCCGACCGTCCACGGGATGCTCCGCCCGTGGACGAAGGAGATGGCGCTCGCCACCGTGTCGCCGCGCCGGGTGGCCACCACCGGCCAGCGGATCGACTCGATCTTGCCCAGCGTGCCCAGGATGGTGTCGGCGGAGTGCACCACCAGCTTCGGCACACCGGTCGTCCCCGAGGTGTGGGTGACGATCATCGGCTCGTCCGGGCGGCGGCTCCGGAACGGCGGCGGCCCGTCGGCGCCCCGCACGTCGTCCAGCGCCACCGTGCCGGGCGCCTTCGCGTCGAGACAGACCGTGGCACCCGACGACTTCGTCAGGTCCACGCCCGCGCTCTCGCAGCGGGAGAGCACTCCGGAGGCGGTCACGGTCACCGAGGGCTCGGCGCGGACCAGCAGCTCCCGGAGGTACTCGGGGGCCAGCGTCGACGAGATCATCACCGGGACGGCGCCCAGCCTGGCCGAGGCGGCGGCCAGCAGGGTGCAGTCCCAGTGGTTGTCCTTGACGATGGCGATCCGATCACCCGGTTTGGCGCCCGCCGCCGCGAGCCAGCCCGCGGCCTCGACGACCAGAGCGGCGATGCCCGGGACGTCGTACCGGGTGCCGCTCAGGGGCGCGATGTCGAAGGGGCGGCTGAGGTGGAAGACCGTGGTGCGCCCCAGATCAGCGTAGACATCGAACAGCGCGCCTATTCCGAACCGTTGTGTGTCGGCTTTCCTCACTTGCACTCCTCTGTTAAGTTCCAGTGCTCCGAGACGCACGGCCGACGGGGTGTGGAGCTCACCAGTTGAGTTCGTCGCAATGCGGCACCAATCCGCGATGCCGCTCTCTCGGTCCGCCGAATAACGTCTGGCCGAGCCACAAGCTACGAGTCGCCAACGGCCGACACAATGACAAATTTCCTGGCAGTTGGCCAAATGAGGTATGGCACGATCCAGCCATCATTTGGAGGGTTGACACGGCCCCTGGCGCGCTGTGACGGCGCTGGGCCTGCGCCCTTGCGGTGGGGTGCGGCCGTGCCCGGTCCCGGGCAACCTGGCCGTATCTCAACCACCTTGATCGACAAGCCCCCCGGCCCGTGATGGGCTGGGGCTCCGGTGCACTCCGCGCGCGGGGCCCCGGCCTGCCCGGACTCTCCCGGGCTCCCCCGACCGCCCGTTCGGCGGCTTCCGTACGACCGTTCGGCGCGGGCCCCGGGGAGCCCGCCGCCGCGCCGCGCGGGGCCGTCCGCCCCGGTGTCCCGCGGACGCCCGGGGGCGCGGGGTGACGCGAAACAGTCGGTGGTCGTTCTGGGTGACACGCGAGGGATATCCGACTCGTTGAATCGGGTCCCCTATTTCGGGAAATCATTCGTCATGCACCGGGTCGGTACCGCGCGGGCCATTGCCCCCGGCAGCCATCCCTTTAGCCGCGATTGCCGCCGGTCCGTGCCCCGGGCCAACCCGTCGGTAATACCCGGGTAATGCTCCGGGCCCGTGACCGGCGGGCCCCGAACCGCGCCCGGACGCATCCGGAACCGTGCCCGGAAGGGCCCCGGGCCGCGCCCGGAAGGGCCCGGCGGGCTCCCGGAGGCGGCTCTCCGGTGGGCGGGCCGGCTCCGCGCCGCGCGGTGGGCGCACCCGGAGCCGGCCGTCCGCTCACATCCCGACCGGGACCGCCGCTCTGCTCCCGGCCGGCGCGCCCGGGGCGGTCTGCGCGGTCTGCGCGATCCGGCTCAGCAGCTCGCCCACGATCCGCACACCGTTGCGGGTGAGCAGCGACTCCGCGTGGAACTGGAGCGAGGCGAACCCCGCCCCCAGCAGGGCGTGCACCTCGCCCGTCCGCGAGTCCCGGCTGATCCGCACCGTGCCGTGGGCCCGGTGCTGAATCCGGTCCACCACGCTGCGCGCGGCGAAGGAGTTGTAGAACCCGACGCTCTCCCGCCTGCCGAAGAGATCGATGTGCCGCTGCACGCCCTGGTTGGGCCGGTCCCGCCGGACCACCGGGAGCCCCAGCTCCAGGCTCAGCACCTGATGGCTCAGACAGACCGCGAGGAACGGCCGCCGCTCGGCCAGCAGGGTGCGGGCCGCCGCGCCGAGATGCGCGATCTTGGGGTGCGCGGCGTCGTTCGGATTGCCGGGACCCGGCCCGAGCACCACCAGGTCGTACTCGTCGAAGCGGTACGGCTCGTCGTACCGGCGGACCGTCACATCGAGCCCCAGCGAGCGGAGCTGGTGCTCCAGCATGGAGGTGAAGGTGTCCTCGGCGTCCACGATCAGCACCCGGCGGCCCGGCAGCGACAGATCCGACCAGCCGACCGCCGCCCCGCCGGCCCGCCAGAACCCGGCGACCGTCGCGTTCCGCGACTCCAGCGCGGAGCGGACGCTGGGGTGCGTGCCGAGGGTCAGCGGTGTGTCGCTCTCCAGCGCCGCCCGCAGCCCCGCCACCTTCGCCCAGGTCTCGGCGACCTCCGACTCCGGGTCGGAGTGGCGCACCAGGGTCGCGCCGACGCCGATCCGCAGCGTGCCGCCGCTGTCGATGTCGGCGGTGCGGATGAGGATCGCCGAGTCCAGGGTGGGCCGGCGGGCCCCGTCCCGGCCGATCAGCGCGATCACCCCGCTGTAGTAACCCCGGCCCCGGGTCTCGTACTTGTTGATGACCCGGCAGGCGTTCTCCAGCGGACTGCCGGTGACCGTCGGCGCGAACAGCGTCTCCCGCAGGATCTCGCGCGGGTCGCGGTCGCTGCGGCCCTCGATGAAGTAGCCGGTGTGGGCGAGCCGGGCCATCTCCTTGAGATGCGGTCCGACGACCCGCACATCCGCGTCGCAGACCCGGGTCATCATCTTCAGCTCTTCGTCGACGACCATGTACAGCTCGTCGGTCTCCTTGCGGTCCGCGAGGAACTCCAGCATCTCGGGGAGGTTCGGGCCGGACGCGGGATAGCGGTAGGTGCCGCTGATGGGGTTCATCACGGCGGTGCCGTCGCGCAGGCTGATGTGCCGCTCGGGGGTCGCGCCGACGAAGGTGCGGTCCCCGGTGTGCAGGATGAACGTCCAGTACGCGCCCGACTCCCGCTCCACCAGCCTGCGGAAGAAGGAGAGCGCGCTGTGCAGGCTGTACCCGGTGATCTCGGCCGTGAAGGAGCGCTTGAGGACGAAGTTGGCGCCCTCGCCCTGGCCGATCTCGTCGCGCACCACCGTGCGCACCATCTCGGCGTAGCTCTCGTCGTCGACGTCGAACCGCTCATCGGTGAGCCGCACGGCGAGCTGCGGAAGGCTCTCCAGGGCCGCCGCGAGCGGCACCGTCTCCTGGTCGGTCACGGACATCGCGATCAGCGGGCAGCCGTCGTCGACGCAGGTGAAGCCGCGCTCGCTGAGCTGGCGGTACGGGACGACCGCGAGGACGTCGTGGCGCGCGCCGCCGTCCGGGTCGTCGGACGCGTCGGGGAGCGGCAGTTCGGCCAGGGTCGCGGGCGTGGACACCTCGCCGAGCAGCACCTCCAGGAAGCCGGGTCCGGTGGCCTCGGGGCGGTGCAGCAGGGCGAAGGCGGGGGGCCGGTCGGCGGCCAGTACCGACTCCAGCGGGCGGCCGGGGGCCATGAAAGTCTCCTTCTCGGTGGTCATACGGCGGCTCTGCCGGCGGACCGGTCCAGTTCCCGGCCGGCGCCCGGGCGGGAGGTCGCCCGCCCGGCGCCCCGCGGCCCGGCGTCCGGTGCGGGGGTGCCGAGCCCGTCGAGCAGCGTTCTCGTCAGCCCGACCACCGCACAGCGCCGGGCCGCGTAGTCCAGCGCCATCGCGTGGTCCGCGGCCGAGAAGTCGGCGACCGCGTCGGCGGCCAGGAAGGGCTGGATGTCCTGGGTGAAGGCCTCCACCGCCGTCATCAGGATGCCGACGTGCGCGTAGACCCCGCAGATGATCAGTTGGTCGCGGCCCCGCTCCCGCATCCGCTCCAGGAGGTCGGAGCGGTGGAAAGCGCTGTAGCGCCACTTGGTGAAGCGCCAGTTGTGCGGGGCGGGCGCCAGCGGTTCCACGATCTGCCGGTCGGCGGGGTCGACCCGCATGCCGGGACCCCAGAAGTCCGCCAGCAGACCGCGCTCGCCGGGGGTCATCCCGCCGGGCTGCGCGGTGTAGCCGATGGGGATGCCCAGGGCCTCGCACCGCTCCCGCAGCGCGACGGCGTTCTCGATCAGCTCGTCGCGCAGGGTCCCGGCGGTGGCGAGGGGACGCAGGAAGTACCGCTGCATGTCATGGATGAGCAGCACGGCACGGGCGGGGTCGGGGACCCACCGGGCGGTGTTGCCGGGCAGATCGCCCTCGGTCGGCAGCGGGTAGGACGTGATCTCGGGGATGCCGGGCATCTGGTGAACCTCTGCTCGTTCGCTGGGAGTGCTCGCTGCGGACGGTCCGCCGCGACGGTCTGCCGCGGCGGACCGGTCGGGTACGGGCCGGTCGGGTGCGATCCGGTCGGGTACGGGCCGGTCGGGTGCGATCCGGTCGGGTACGGGCCGGTCGGGTACGGGCCGGTCGGGTGCGGCCCGGTCAGGTGCCGAGGGTCGCGCCGCCGTCGACCGTGAGGGTGTGCAGGGTGATCTGCGCGGCCCGGTCGGAGAGCAGGAAGACCACGGCGTCGGCGACATCGGCCGACTCGCCCACCTTCTTCAGCGGGATGCCGACCCGGTAGGCGGCCGGGGAGCCCTCCACGGTCTTGCGGGGGCCGCTCTCGTCGTGCCACATCGACCGGAGCATCGGGGTGTCGGTGGAGCCGGGCGCCACCACATTGCAGCGGATGCCGTGCTCGGCCACCTCAAGTCCCAGACACTTGGTGAACATCGTCGCCGCGGCCTTGGAGGCGGAGTAGGCCGCCATCTCCATCCGGGCGGTGCCCGCCGCGTTGGAGGCCACGGTGACCACCGCCCCCCGGGAGCGCTCCTTCATCCGGCGCGTCACCGCCCGGGACATCAGGAACACCCCGAGCGCGTTGACACCGAAGGTGGTGGACCAGTCCTCGTCGGTCAGCGTGTCGACGGTGGCCAGGCGCAGCACCCCGGCCGCGTTGACCAGGAAGTCCAGTGGGCCCAGCTCCCGTTCGACGGCGGCGACCACGGCCTCCACCTCGCCGGCTGAGCTGACATCGGCCGGGAAGGGCACGACGGTGAACCCCTCCGCGGTGAGCTTCTCCGCCGTCTCGCGCAGCCGCTCCGCGTCCCGGTCGACCGCCGCCACCCGCACGCCCAGCGCGCCCAGCGCTCCGGCCACCGCGGCTCCGATACCGCCCGCGGCCCCGGTCACCAGGGCTGTCTTTCCCTTCATCGATCGGATCTCCCTCACATCGTCGTCGGATCGAACGGAGTGGAGCGGCCCCCGGCGGACGGGAGCGGGGTGCGCCGGGCGGGGCTCAGCCGAGCCAGGCGGCCACCACGGCCGTCGCCTGCCCGGGGTTGAGCCGGGGGTCGCAGAAGCTGGTGTACTTCTCGGCCACCTCATGGACGTGGGACTCATTGGTCACGCACTCGGTGACCTGGTCCGGGGTGGTCTCCAGATGCAGCCCGCCGGCCACCCCGCCCGACTGCCGCACGGCGGTCCGGAACCGCTGGATCTCCTGGACGACGGTCTCCACGTACCGGGTCTTCAGCCCGGTCGGGGTGGTGACCGTGTTGCCGTGCATCGGGTCGGTGAGCCAGATCACCGGGTGCCCGGCGGCGCGCACCGCGGCGACCAGCGGGGGCAGTACCCGCCCCACGGTTTCGGCGCCCATCCGGGCGATCAGGGTCAGCCTCCCCGGCTCCCGGCGCGGGTCGAGCCGCCCGCAGAGGGCCACCAGCTCATCGGCGGTCATCCCGGGGCCGACCTTGCAGGCGACCGGGTTCACCACATGGGCGAGCAGTGCCGTGTGGGCGCCGTCGAGCTGCCGGGTGCGCTCGCCGATCCAGGGCCAGTGGGTGGAGCCCAGCAGCAGCTCCCCGGAGGGCTCCCGGCGGAGCATCGGGATCTCGTAGTCCAGCAGCAGGGCCTCGTGGCTGGTCCATACCGGGGTGTCCGCCTCGTGCGGGGCGGTGGACTCGCGCCAGCCGAGCCGGCGCATCGAGGCGGCGGCGGCGCGGTAGCCGTCCAGAATCCGGGTGGGGTCCGGGCGGCGGCAGGCGGCGTCGGGCTCCGGGCCGTTGACCATATGCCCCCGGAACACCGGGAGTTCCACCCCGCCGACCCGCTCGGTGGGGCGGGAGCGCGGCTTGGCGTACTGGCCCGCGATCCGCCCGACCCGGACGACCGGGGTGTGGGTGGCCATCATCAGGGTGCCCGCCAGCACATGGAGCAGGCCCGCCTTGCGGGCCACATCACCGGTGGTGCACTCGGCCGGGTCCTCGGCGCAGTCGCCGGCCAGGACCAGATGGGCGGAGCCTTCGGCGACCCGGGCGAGCGCCGACCGCAGCCGGTGCACATCGGCGCTCCGCACCAGCGGGGGCCTGCGGGCCAGTTCGCCGCGGACCGCCGGGAGCCGCGGGTCGTGATCCCAGTCGGGCTGCTGAAGGGCCGTTCTCGACCGGATGTCCAGCAGATCGTTGTCCACTGACTCCTCCACGTCCGTAATGAGCGAGCAGGGGGATGAGGGCGAGGGAGATGAGCGGGAGGAGCGGGAGAAACGGTGCCGCGGGGGATCAGGAGGCCCGGACCGCGCGGGCCGCCCGCACCGGCGGTCGCGCGCCGCCGGCGGCGGAGAGCACGGCGACGGCGTGCGCGGCCGACGCCAGGGTGACGTGCCGGTGCCAGCCGCTGTAGGAGCGGCCGACGTAGTCCCGGATGCCGACCTGGGCGGTGACCTCGTCGAAGACCTGCTCGACGCGGTGGGAGAGGCTGCCCAGCTGCGGCACGGCGGCGGCCTGGGAGGCCGGCAGATCGGTGAGCCACAGCTCGGCGGGCCACTGCCGGCTGGTCTCGCCGACCCCGACGAGCAGCAGCCCGCCGTCCCGGTCGGTGCCCGCGGCGCCCGAGCCCGGGCGGGCGGTGCCGGGTGCGGCGACCCGTACCGCGGTGACCAGGCTGGTGCGCCGCCGGGGGCGCGGCCCCTCCTCGCGCCAGACCACCGGGCGGCGCATGTTGCGCGCGGCCCGCATGATGTCGGCGGCGGGGAGCGGATGGCTGCCGTGCCCGGTCAGCGCCGCGTCGGTGACGGAGAGCGGCAGCTCGCCGGTGACCCTGACGAGCGAGGGGATGCCGTCGGCGTGCAGCCCGGCCACGGTGGCCAGCGGGTCCGCCTCGCCGATGTCGACGACCACCGGGCGGGCCGGCAGACCCCAGCCGCCGGCCAGCATCTCCCGGCAGGCCATCAGCGCGCAGTCGCTGAGCGTCTCGGGCTGGATCTCACAGGGGATCGACGCCTGGTTGCGGCGCAGCCCGTCCTTGATCCAGGTACCCGGCAGATGCAGCCGCCAGTTCAGCGGCACGCTCATCCGGTCCGAGACCGCCCAGACGCCGATCGCCCGCTGGGCGTTGAGCGCCTGGCCCTCGTCGGGCGAGAAGTACCGGCTGACCCCCACCGAGTGCTGGCCGACCTTGGGGATCGTCATGGGGCGGGCGACCCAGGCCCTCGGGGGAGAGGTCCGGATCACATACTCCGCCATCGCCCGGCGCACCAGCGTCCAGTCCCAGGTGGAGCTGCAGATGAAGTGGTGCAGGCTCTGCCCGGTGCCGCTGCCGCCGATCAGCGCGGCCATGTTCCGTATCGACTTGCGGCCCCGGGTGGAGAGCAGGCCCCGGATGTACTCGGCTCCCCGTCTGCGCTGGTCGCTGCGGCGCAGCGACTGGAACAGCGGAGCGCAGAGGTCTCGGAGCACCGCCTCCGGGTCACCGCCGGCCGGCCCCGCCTCGGGGCCCCGGGAGACCGGCGGCAAACTCCACAGGGGCGGCACGTCAGCGGTCAACTGCGGGCTGACAGTCCTCATGCGACTCCTCCGGTCGGTGCGCTGCGATCGGGCGCCGTCGCCCCGCGCGGCGACCCGGCGCCGCAGCGCTGTGATCTTGCGTGGCGAGTGAGTCGCTGCGATCTTCGGCTCGCGCTCCACATTAGGAATCGACCGTTGACCAGTTGAATGACAATGGGATGACAAGGTTCAGCGGTTGGGCCTGCCCGTGCGCATGACTACTTCGTGTTCGCGGCAATTCGGCAGTTGACCGGGCGGTGACCCGAACGTCAGAGTCTAGAGGCCGGTGATCAAGGGGAAGTTGGCAGTGGTGTCGCCCCCTGGGCGGCACCGAATCTATGCGTAGGAAGCGGAGCTGAGATGGGGCTCAATAAGAAGGTGCTCCTCGCGGAACCTCGTAGTTTCTGTGCCGGAGTGCGCCGGGCGATTTCCATTATTGAGCTTGCGCTTGAGCGTTATGGCGCACCCATTTATGTGCGCAAGGAAATCGTCCACAACCACTATGTCGTGCGCCTGCTCCAGCAGCGCGGCGCCATTTTCGTGGAGTCCGAGGACGAGGTGCCGGAGGGCGCGGTCTGTGTGTTCTCCGCCCACGGCGTGTCGCCGCAGGTGCGGGAGAACGCCGCCTTCCGCAGCCTCGATGTCATCGACGCGACCTGCCCGCTGGTCTCCAAGGTGCACCAGCAGGCCAAGCGGTTCGCCCGGGAGGACAGGACGCTGCTGCTGATCGGCCACGAGGGGCACGAGGAGGTCGAGGGGACCTATGGGCACGCCCCGGACCAGACCCTCATCGTGGAGACCGCCGAGGACGCGGAGCGCCTGGACCTGCCCGCCGACACCCCGGTGGCCTTTCTGACCCAGACCACTCTGTCCGTCGACGAGACCCGGGGCATCATCGATGTGCTGCGCCGGCGCTTCACGGATCTGAGCGGTCCCGGAACCGACGACATCTGCTATGCGAGTCAGAATCGCCAGGACGCGATCAAGGCTGTCGTACCGCGCAGCGATCTGGTTCTGGTGGTGGGTTCGCGCAACTCCAGCAATTCGATCCGGATGGTCGAGGTGGCGGCCCGGCTGGGCACCCCCGCCTATCTTGTGCCCGATGTCACCGAATTCGACGAGAGCTGGCTCGAAGGCGTGGAGACGGTCGGGGTCAGCGCCGGGGCGAGCGCTCCCGAGATCCTGGTCGAGGAACTCCTCGAAAAACTGGCGGAGTGCGGCTATTCCGATGTCGAACTGGAGCAGGTCGCCCAGGAGGACATCGTGTTCCATCCCCCGGCGAGGCTGGTCGATCCCGCACCGGCCGGCTGACAGCGACCGCGAGACAAGGAAGGTCGAGATGGTGAGTCCCACGGTGGGCAGTGCTCCTCAGGTCCCGGGAACCGGCACCCCGGGCACATCCGGTGAACCGGTCCTCTCCGAGGCCCGGCGGACCCGGTTCGACATCATGCGGCGGGTCGACGACCGGCTCACCGCGTTTCTGGCGGCCGAGCGGCTGCGCTGGGCCGCGGTGGACGACCGGGGAGCCGTACCGGTCGACGCGGTGACCTCGCTGGTGGCCGCGGGCGGCAAACGGCTGCGGCCCGCGTTCTGCGTCGCGGGATTCCTCTCCGCGGGCGGCGACCCGGCCGAGACCTCGGTCGTGGACAGCGCGGCCGGTGTGGAGCTGATCCACACCGGCGCCCTCATCCACGACGATGTGCTGGACGCCTCCGAACTGCGGCGCGGCACCCCGGCCGTCCACACCCACCACACCCGGGGCCACCGGGAGCGGAACTGGCTGGGCGAACCGCGCCGGTACGGCGAGGGCGTCGCGATCATCTCCGGGGTGCTGGCCAATATCTTCGCCGACCGCCTCACCCGCGATCTGCCCCCGGCGGCCCGCGACATCTGGGGCGAGATGCTCACCGAGATCCAGATCGGTCAGTACCTCGACATGGCCGTGGCGGCCGAGGGCGTGATCGAGCCGGAGCTCTCCCGCTGGGTCGCGATCTGCAAGTCCGGCCGCTACAGCATCCACCGCCCCCTGGTCCTCGGCGCGGCGCTGGCCGGCCGGGACGACCTGGCCCCGGCGTTCGAGGAGTACGGCGAGACCCTCGGCGAGGCGTTCCAGCTCCGCGACGACCTCATCGGCACCTTCGGTGACAGCGGGGCCGCCGGCAAACCGGTCGGACTCGACCTGGAGCAGCACAAGATGACGCTGCTGCTCGCCGAGGCGGCCCAGCGCGACGAGCGGGTCCGCAAGCTGATCTCCCGGAAGGAGTGGGACACCGCGGAGATCCTCGACCGGCTCGGCGAGAGCCGCGAGCGGATCGAGGAGCGCATCACCGGCCTGGTCGACCAGGCCGTCCGGGCGATCGACCAGGCGCGGCTGGACGCGGCCTGGCGCACGGAACTGACCGAGATGGCCTACGAAGTCGCCTACCGTAACCGGTGAGGGAAATGTCGCTGCTGGAGACCGTGCACAGCCCGGCCGGGCTGCGTGAACTCGACCCCGCACAACTCGACGAACTCGCGGCGGAGATCCGCGCGTTCCTGATCGACCGCGTGTCCGGCTCCGGCGGCCACCTCGGCCCCAATCTGGGCGTGGTGGAGCTGACGATCGCGCTGCACAGCGTGTTCGACTCGCCGAAGGACCGGCTGCTCTGGGACACCGGCCACCAGTCCTACGTACACAAGATCCTTACCGGCCGGGCCGGCGGCTTCGACCGGCTGCGCAAGGGCGACGGGCTCTCCGGCTATCCGAGTGCCGCCGAGTCCGAACACGACCTGGTGGAGAACTCGCACGCCTCCACCGCCCTCTCGTACGCCGACGGCCTGGCCCGCGCGGACGCGCACCGGGGCGTCACCGACCGGGCGACCGTCGCGGTGATCGGCGACGGAGCGATGACCGGCGGCATGGCCTGGGAGGCGCTCAACAACATCTCCGGCGGCCCCGACCGCCCCCTGGTCGTCGTGCTCAACGACAACGGCCGCTCCTACGCCCCCACCCGGGGCGGCTTCGCCGACCACCTCGGCGAGCTGCGCGCGGGCAAGCCGGGCCCCGGTCTCTTCGAGCAGCTCGGGCTCGCCTATCTCGGCCCGGTCGACGGACACGACACGGCGGCGCTCCAGCGGGTGCTGCGCGACGCCCGGGAGCTGCGCCGGCCCGTGGTGGTCCACGTGGTCACCGAGAAGGGCCGGGGCTTCGCCCACACCGAGAACAACGAGCTGGACAAGGGCCATGCCATCAGGCCCATGGACCCGGTCACCGGCCGGGCGCTCGGGCAGTCCTCGGGCCCCTCCTTCACCTCGGTCTTCGGCCGGGAGATCGTCCGGATCGCCGAGGAGCGTCCCGAGGTCGTCGCGATCACCGCGGCGATGCTGGAGCCCACCGGTCTGCTGCCGATGCAGAAGAGCTTCCCGGAGCGGGTGGTCGATGTGGGCATCGCCGAGCAGCACGCGGTCACCATGGCCGCCGGGCTCTCCATCGGCGGTGTCCACCCGGTCGTCGCCATCTACTCGACCTTCGTCAACCGCGCCTTCGACCAGTTGCTGATGGATGTGGCGCTCCACCGCCGCGCCGTCACCTTCGTGCTGGACCGCTCCGGGGTCACCGGTGACGACGGCCCCAGCCACAACGGCATGTGGGACATGTCGATCCTCCAGGTGGTGCCCGGTCTGCGGATCGCCGCCCCCCGGGACGGCACCCGGCTGGCCGAGCTGCTGGAGGAGGCGGTGAGCTGGGAGGAGGGCCCCACGCTGGTGCGCTTCCCCAAGGGGCCGACCGGTGAGGACCTGCCGACCCGGGCCACCTTCTCCGGGATCGACGTCCTGCACCGGGCGGGCCCGCTCGATGTGCTGATCGTCTCGGTCGGCGCGCTGGCCCCGATGGCGCTGCGGGTCGCCGAGCTGGTCTGGGCCCAGGGCCTGGGCGCCACCGTGGTCGACCCGCGCTGGGTGACCCCGGTCAACCCGGCGCTCGCGGACATGGCCCGCCGCCACCGGCTGGTCGTCACCATCGAGGACAACAGCCGCACCGGTGGCGTCGGTTCCACCATCGCGCAGTTCCTCCGGGACCGGGGGGTGCACGTCCCGCTGCGCGAGTTCGGCATTCCGCGCCGCTTCCTCGACCACGGCAGCCGCGCCGATGTGCTGTCGGACTGCGGGCTCACCGCGCAGAGCGTCTCGCGCGCGGTGGTCGAGGAGATCAGCGGTACGGAGGGAACGGACCGCCCGGTGGCGCCGGGCGGCCTGCACGACGAGATGGCCCGGCTGATGGAACAGGGAAACTGGGGGGACGCGCGATGACCGGTGTTGATCTGGGCATACCGATCCTCAGAAACGATCCGCCGCCGCTGCCGCCGGTCGCCAGGCGCCGGGTCTCCCGGCAGATCATGGTCGGTTCGGTGCCGGTGGGCGGGGACGCGCCGGTCTCGGTGCAGTCGATGACGACGACGCTGACCTCCGACATCAACGCCACGCTCCAGCAGATCGCCGAGCTGACCGCGTCCGGATGTCAGATCGTCCGGGTGGCGGTGCCCTCCCAGGACGACGCGGACGCGCTGGCGGTCATCGCGAGGAAGTCGCAGATCCCGGTGATCGCGGACATCCATTTCCAGCCCAAGTATGTCTTCGCCGCCATCGAGGCGGGCTGTGCGGCGGTCCGGGTCAATCCTGGCAATATCAGGAAGTTCGATGACAAGGTCGGCGACATCGCCAAGGAAGCGGCGAACGCGGGCGTTCCCATCCGGATCGGTGTCAATGCCGGTTCGCTGGACCCGCGGCTGCTGAAGAAGTACGGCCGGGTCTCCCCCGAGGCGCTGGTCGAATCGGCGCTGTGGGAGTGCTCGCTCTTCGAGGAGCACGGCTTCCGGGACATCAAGATCTCGGTGAAGCACAACGACCCGGTGGTCATGATCGAGGCGTACCGGCAGCTCGCGGCGCAGTGCGACTATCCGCTGCATCTCGGGGTCACCGAGGCCGGCCCCTCCTTCCAGGGCACGATCAAGTCCTCGGTCGCCTTCGGGGCGCTGCTGGCGGAGGGCATCGGGGACACCCTGCGGGTGTCGCTCTCGGCGCCGCCGGTGGAGGAGGTCAAGGTCGGAAATCAGATCCTGGAAGCCCTCAACCTGCGCGAACGCGGGCTGGACATTGTCTCCTGCCCCTCCTGTGGACGGGCCCAGGTCGATGTCCACACCCTGGCGGAGAAGGTGGCCGCGGCCCTGGAGGGCTTCCCGGTCGCCCTGCGCGTCGCCGTGATGGGCTGTGTGGTCAATGGGCCGGGTGAGGCCCGTGAGGCGGACCTCGGCGTGGCGTCCGGCAATGGCAAGGGCCAGATCTTCGTCAAGGGCGAGGTCATCAAGACCGTGCCCGAGTCGAGGATCGTGGAGACGCTGGTGGAAGAGGCCATGCGGATCGCGGAGGGGCGGGAGGCCGAGGCCGGCGGAGCGCCGGGCGCGGTGGTGGTGGTGCCCGGCTCAGCGGACTGAGGCATTCCGTATTGCCGGTGACTCCAGGACCGTCCACGACGGCCCGCCAGATCTTCTGGCGGGCCGTTGTCGCATATATGGAACCTTGTTCAGAAAGTTGCGGGAGAATTCACACAAGCGGAATTACGCATCCCGTGCATACTTGCATGATCAGCACGTCCGATGCATAGTACATCCAAAACTCCTTGGCCAGAGTTCTCCCGTGGGATTCAGCCATTTGTGGCCTGTGGTGCTGAGCTGCGTTTTACTACCCTGTGCCAATGCTGACACGAGTCGTGAGGGCTTCGGGTGGCGGTTGTTTTCAGCCACCACGGAGGCGTAACAGGGGTGTTGTGTGCCCCATTGGTGAGGGATGCGGCCAACTTCGGTGTCGGGGTAACGTGTTGGCGCCATGTCGAGGGGGGGCTCAGCATGACGGGGGTTGCCGGTTGATGAGTCGTGATGAAGTCCTAATGGCCTGAAGATCGCTTTTACGAAATAACACGGTGGAGCGCGTTTATCTCGATAGGCATCGGAAGGGATTGCTCATGAATGCAGCCCATCAAGGCATCGTGGACAGGGGACTGGAAATCGAGCGCAGCGGCATTGTTTCCGTCTCCACCCCCGGACTTGTGGGACGCGAGTCAGAGTTCGCCGAACTGCGTCACCGGATATCCAGACCCGACATCAGCATCCTGACGGTCACCGGACCGGTCGGCGTCGGCAAGAGCCGGCTGGCGGCGGCCGTTTTCGACGACGCTTTTGGAAAGTTCGCACACGGCGGTCGCTATCTCAATGTCAACGAGGTCTGTTCCCGCACGGACATGGAGGAGATACTCGCCGCCATGCTCGGGCTCGGTGCCGCGGTCGACCCGCGGCCCGCGCGCGAGCGGCTCGTCGACCATCTGCGCGGCCGCCACTTCCTGCTCGCCCTCGACGGCTGCGACCACCGGGCCGTACTGGCGCCCCTTGTCACCCGGCTGGTCAAGGAATGCCCCGGTCTCACCGTTCTGGTGACCGGCCCCGAACGGCTCGGAGTGTACGGGGAGGTACTCCTGCGGCTGGACCCGCTCGGGGTGCCCCAGCCCGGCGACTCCGGTTCCATCGCCACACTGCAACGCGTTCCGTCCGTACGGCTGTTCGTCCAGCGGACCCGTATGGTCCGGCCGAAATTCGTCCTCACCGAGGAGAATCTCGATGTCGTCGCCCGACTCTGTGTTCGCACCGACGGGCTGCCCATGGCCATCGAATTCGCCGCGGCCCGGATGAAGCTGCTCTCACCGCACCGACTGCTGGCCGAGCTGGACGAGGACCTGGACAGCCTCTCCGGCGCGGAGTTCGACACGCTTTCCCGGCACCGCGGAATGCGGGCCGCGATCGAGTCGAGCCTCCGCGGGCTGACACAGCAGGAACGTTCATTCCTCGGCCGGCTCGCCATGTACCACGGAGAGTTCGAATTCTCCGCCGCGCATGGTATATCCACCACCCACCCCGGCGAGACCCAGCAGCTCCTGGAGTCCCTCGTCGACAAGAGCCTGCTGCGCACCCGGGAGTGCTCCGACGGCGATCTGCTGATCACCATGCTCAGCCTCACCCGCCAGTACCTGCTGGAGCGGCTCCGGGAGGAGGGCGACGCCGCCGTCGTCTACGCCGACCACGCGGCCCACTGCCTGCGCCTGGTGGAGACCGCGGAGATCGCGCTGCGCGGACCGAGCCAGGGGCGCTGGCTCCAGCAGATCGACCACTGGCTCCCCGACATCTCCACCGCGCTCCGCCATCTCGGGGCCTCCGGCGACCGGGAGAGCATCGTCCGGATCGCCTCCGCGCTGCGGCTGTACTGGCAGGCCCGCGGGGTCGTCCGGGACGGCATCGGCTGGCTCGAACGGAGCGTCGGAGGCCAGGGCATCCCGCTGGACGTCACCGCCAAGGGCGAGCTGACCCTCGCCGAACTCCTGCTCTGCGCCGGCGAGCTGTCCGCGGCCGAGGACTGGCTGGCGCGCGCCCGGGCCAAGTACGAGGAACTGGGGGACAGCGCCGGAATCGCCGGCTGCATGCGGCGCTCCGGGCTCGTCGCCTACTACCGGGGCGACCTCGCCGAGGCGGAGCGCCGGCTCGACGAGTGCGTCTCCATCGCCTGGCTCGACGACGCGGGCGAACACGCCGAGGCGCTGCGCAACCTCGCCGACTGCCGGCGGTTCGCGGGGGACCTCCAGACCGCCAAGACGGTCGCCGAGGAGTCCCTGGTGCTCTTCCAGCGCACCCAGGACCTCCGCAACATCGCCCTGACCAACTTCGTCCGCGCCGATGTCGCCTTCGCCATGGGCGACCAGGACAGCGCCATCGAGCTCTACCAGGAGGCCCTGCTCCAGGTCGCCGATCTGAAGCATCTGTCGGCCAGCGCCATCGGACTGGAGAAGTTCGCCATTCTGCTCACCCGCTGCCGGGGCCGGGCCACCGAGAGCTGGCGGCGCGCCGCGGGCTCCTTCGGCGCCGCGGCCGGAATCCGGGCCGGCGCGGGGTGCGTGGCACCCGCCGCGACCAAGATGGAGGTCGAGTCCGTCGTCGCCAACACCCGGGTGCGCCTCGGCGACCAGGAGGCCCTGGAACTGGCCGCCGCCGGCGCGCGGATGGGCCCCGACGCGGCGATCGCCGCAGCTCTCACCCCACTGAGCTGCGACAAGGTCTCCCGTGACGGAGTCGGCCGGAACAACCCGCTCACCCAGCGCGAGCAGGAGGTCGCCGAGCTGGTGGCCGGCGGACTCACCAACCGCGAGATCGCCCGCAGGCTCGGCATCGCCGAGTGGACCGCCGTCAACCATCTCCGGAAGATCATGCGCAAGCTGGCCTGCTCCTCCCGGGTGCAGGTGGCGAGCTGGATGGTGAACCGGGCCGAGGCCACCGTGGCGGCCGGCGAGTAGCCGCGCGATGCGCCCGTGTGCGTACCAGAAGGAGGCCGGCCCGTGAGACACGGGCCGGCCTCCGGTCGTGGGGGGGGGGGCCCCCGCCCCCCCCCCCACCCCCCCCCCCCAAAAACTACCAAATGTGAGGACCCGCGCCCCCCCCCCCCCCCCCCCCCCCCCCCCCCCCCCCCCCGGCCCCCCCCCCCCCCCGGGGGCCCGGGTGCGCGCACACCCCCCGCCCCGGGCGGGGGGGGGCGACCGCGACCGGGGCGGGGGGCCGGCCGCTCCGGCCGGCCGGCGCCGCGTACGCCCGCGCCGGCCACTCCGCCCCGGCCTCCCCTCGCCGGCCACGGCACGGCCCGCGTTTTCAGCACGGTCCGCGCCGTTCGTACCCGGAGGCCGGGCGGAAGGGGTCAGGCCCGTCCATGGGCGACCCGCGAGCGCCGAGCCACCGAGTCCAGGGCCACCGCCAGCAGCAGCACCGCTCCGGTCACCATGAAACGGTAGGCGGAGTCCAGGTTCAGCAGGGTGAGCCCGCTGGAGATCGACTGAATCACCAGGACACCGAGGAGCGCCGCGAACGCGCTGCCCCGGCCGCCGAAGAGGCTCGTACCGCCGATGACCGCCGCCGCGATGGCGTTGAGGTTCACATCGCCGCCGCCACTGCTCTGATTGGCGGCGGCGAGCCGTGCGGCGGCCAGGATTCCGCCGAGGGCGGCGAGGGTGGCGCACAGCACGAACGCGGCCGTCAGCACCGCTGTGACGTCGATGCCCGCCCGCCGGGCCGCCTCGGCGTTGCCCCCCACCGCGTACATCGCCTTGCCGAACCGGGTCCGCGCCAGGACGTAGTGCAGCGTGAGCACCAGGGCCAGGAAGAGCACGAATATCCATCCCACGCCCCGGTCGCGGTTGAGATACCAGACCGCCGTGCCGAGGCCCGCGAGCAGCCCCAGACTCCGCAGCACCAGCATGCGCCGCGACACGGCGGGCAGCCCGGCGCGCCGCCGCTCGCCCGCCCGCGTGTGGCCCGTCGCGTACAGCGCGAGCGCCCCCAGGGCGACCAGGGTGTAGGCCAGCCAGGGCGGGACGAAGGAGAGCTGGGCGAAGGTCACCAGGCCCGAGTCGAAGGGGAGGTTGATCGAGCCCTTGGCCCCGAGGACCCACAACTGGAGCCCGAGGAAGCCGAGGAGCCCGGCGAGGGTGGTCACAAAGCTGGGCACCCCCAGCCGGTTGTGGACCTGGGCGTAGAACCAGCCGATCGCCACGGCGATGAGCACCGCCGCCAGGACCGCGACCCAGGCCGGGAGCCCCCGGTCGACCAGGAGCACGGCGAGGACCGCGGCGCTGAGCCCGCTGATCGAACCCACGGAGAGATCGATCTGCCCGACGAGGAGCACACAGACCACGCCGAGGGCGATCACTCCGACCGGAACGCTCTCCAGGGCCAGATTGGTGAGGTTGGCGCTCGACAGGAAGATCGGGTTGAGGATCTGCATCACGGTCCAGATCACGATCAGCCCCGCGAGCACGGGGGCGATCCCCAGATCGCCGCCGCGCAGCCGGTCCGTGACCGCGCTGAGCGCGCCCCGCGGCCCCGGGGGGAGCACCGACTCCCGCACCGGCTCCCCGGGCCCCGCCGCCCCGGCCCTCCTGCGGTCCCGCTCCCTGTCCCCGGCCGTACGCGTCATGACCGGGGGCTCCCGTCCGGATCGGCCGCCGCTTCGGCGTGCCCGGTTCCGCCGGGCACCGCACCGCCGCCGTGCGGTGGACCGGTCGTGCCGGGGCGGGTGTCCCGGCCGGCGCGCCGGCTGACGACGTTGTCCGACGCGCCGGTGATCGCGGCCACCAGATCCGAGGCCGTCGCGTCGGAGCCGTCGAACACGCCGTTGTTGCGGCCGAGCCGGAGCACGGTCACGGTGTCGGCGACGGCCTTCACATCGGCCATGCTGTGACTGACCATGATGACGCCGAGCCCCCGCTCCCTGAGCCGCTCGATCAGATTGAGCACCTCGGCGGTCTGCGCCACTCCCAGCGCCGCCGTGGGCTCGTCGAGAATGATCACCTTGGGGTCGCCGAGCAGCGACCGCGCGATCGCCACCGTCTGGCGCTGGCCCCCGGACAGGGCCGCCACCGGCACCCGCACGGAGGGGATTCTCGCCGACAGCTCCTGGAGCAGCGCCCGCGCGTTGACCTCCATCGCCACGTCGTCGAGGCGCAGCGCGCGCAGTTCCCGGCCGAGGTAGAGGTTCTCCACCACATTCAGGTTCTCGCAGAGGGCGAGGTCCTGGAAGACCGTCGCGATGCCGAGCTGCTGGGCCGCGGCCGGCGAGGGGATGGCCACGGTCCGCGCGCCGAACCCGATGGTGCCGGAATCCGGCGGGTGGACGCCGGAGAGCACCTTCACCAGCGTGGACTTCCCCGCGCCGTTGTCCCCGACGAGGGCGACGACCTGTCCGGCCGCGACATCGAGAGAGACATCGGTGAGCGCGGCGACCGCTCCGAAGGACTTGCTGATGCCGCGCAGGGAGAGCAGGGGGGAACCCCGCCCCTGCTGGGGCGGCGGGAACGGCGGAGGGGAGGGCAAGGCGAACCTCCGAGGCAGGGAAGGGAGTCTCGTACCGCGCGGAGCGCAGGGGCGGGCCGCCCGCCCGGCCGGGTTACTCGATGCCGAGTTCGGCGCAGTCGGCCGCGTAGGTCCGGGTGCAGACATCGGCGACGGTGAGCGGCTTTCCGGAGCCCACCAGCACATCGGCGATGTTCTCCCGGGTGACCACCGTCGGGGTGAACAGCTCCGACGGGGTATCGAAGAGGGTGGCGTTCGCCTTCGGCTTCTCGCCCTCCAGGAGGGCGAACGCCGCGTTCGCCGCCGACCGGGCGACGGTTCTGATGGGTTTGGAGATGGTGTTGTACTGATCGCCGCTCACGATCCGCTGCGCGGCGGCGGCTTCCGCGTCGTTTCCGGTCACGGGCGGCACTTTCGCGCCGGCGGCGCGGAAAGCGGCGATGGAGCCGCCGCCGGTGCCGTCATTGGCCGCGACCACACCGGCGATCCGCCCGGGGAATTTCCTGATCTGCCCGCTGACCCAGTCCTGTGCCTTGCTCGGTTCCCACGCCGGGGTGTCGTACTCGGCGAGGAGATCGAATCCGCTGGGGTCGACGGCCCGGTGAATGCCTTTCTTGATCAGACCGGCGGCCGCGTCGGTGGGAGAGCCGTTGACCTGGAGAATGCCGCCCTTGGCTGAGGTCTTCCTCAGATGATCGACCAGGGACTGGCCGATCATGGCGCCGATCTTCTCGTTGTCGAAGGAGACATAGAAGTCGGCCCTGGCCGCGGGTATCGGACGGTCGTAGGCGATCACCGGAACGTCGCGCGCCTGGGCGGTACGGACCGTGGTGGCCGCCGCCGCGGAGTCCACCGGGTCGATCACGATCACCTTGGCCCCCTGGGCCAGGGCCGAGTTCGCCTGTTGCTGCTGCTTGGCGGCGTCACCGCCGGCGTTCTGGTAGAGGACGGCGCAGCCGCCGCAGAGTTCTTTCATCCTGGCCTTGAAAAGCGGGGCGTCGTACAGCTCGTACCGGGTCGACGCGAGATCGGGCATCAGGAATGCGATCTTCGCGGTGTCGTTTCCCGAACCCCTGGTCGAGTTGTCCGCCGAGCAGGCCGCGGTGGACGCGAGTACGGCTGTGACGGATAACGCCGCAGCAAGCGTTCTGAGAGAGGAGTGCTTCACTGGGATCTCCTTGGAATTCCGCCCGCGACACCCGGCAGTTGGCCGGTGGAGTGGCTGCCACCAGTCGAGATGCCCGGATACCGCTCGGTAGACCTTCGGCCTGATTCCGCGCGATACACTTAACATCGATTTCTTTAATACTGTCAATGCGTCTGTCCGACTTCATGATGGACGCCTCGCGCGGCGGGCCATGTGCCGGGCGGCGGGGGCCGGTTCGGGCCGGACGGCAGGGGTTCGGGCTGTGGAAAGTTTGTTAGATTCAACGGCGCGAACGTGAAGTGGCGCTTCCCGGGCGCTCCCCTGAACGCGCCCGGCCGGTGATCCGGCCCGTTCCGCCCGCGTCCACCCCACCGTCAACCCGCGATGCGTGAGGCTGAGGCCCATGAAGAGAACATCCGGCGACGCGCGCCGACGGCGCATCGCCGACCACGTGGTCGAGCACGGCACGGTCACCGGAGCGGATCTGGCACAGCTCACGGGCGTCAGCCTGATGACCGTCCACCGCGACCTGGACGACCTGGAGCGCCGAGGAGTGCTGCGGCGCTTCCGCGGCGGTGCGTCGGCGCTGCCGTCCACGGTGTTCGAGTCCAGCCTCGACTACCGGCTCGGGGTCAACACCGCGGAGAAGAGCGCGATAGCCCGCACCGCCGCCGCGCTGGTGGAGCCCGGTATGTCGGTGATGCTGGACGACTCCACCTCCGTCCTGGCCATGGCGCTGCTCCTCGTCGACAAGGCGCCCCTCACGGTGGTCACCAACGCCCGGCGGGTGGTCGATGTCTTCACCGAACGGGAGGGCATCCGGCTGATCGCCCTGGGCGGTGAGTACTCCCGCACGCATGACTCCTTCCTCGGTGTGCCCTGTGTCGAGGCCATCGAGGCGCTCTCCGTCGACCTCGTCGCGGTGTCGACCTCCGCGCTGGACTCCAGGATGGCGTACCACCAGGAGCAGGACGTGGTGCTGGTCAAGCGGGCGATGCTGAAGTCGTCCGCCGCGCGCGTCATGCTCATGGACCACAGCAAACTCGCGCGCACCGCGCTGCACCGCCTGGCACCGGTGGGCGAGGTCGGCCACCTCGTCGTGGACGACGGTGTGGAGCCGGAGCTGGTCGGCAGACTGCGGGAACAGACCCGGGTGACGGTCGCCGCCACCGGCGCCCCCTGACCCGGTCCGATCCTGGAGCCGCGCTGCCGTGGCCGGTACGCGCCTTCCCTCTCCGGCCCGGGAGAGCGCTGCCCGTACGGCGTAGCGGCGGCCCTGCCCGCGGGCGCCGGATGGCGGCGGCCTCTACCGTCGGGGCATGGTGATCGCACGACACGAGGTCGGCACGGCCGAGGAGCTGGTCTCGGCGCTCCACGACCCCGGTGGTCCCGCCGAGGTACTGGTCGCGGGGCGGCTGGAGGACGTACCCACGCTGGTGCTGCCACCGGGAACGGTGCTGGCGGGCGGCGGCCCGGACGCGGCCCTGGCGTTCCGCGGGGACGGGGTGTGCCTCACCCGCGACAACCGGGTGACGGGGCTGCGGCTGGAGACCCGGCCGGCCGCCAGAGCGGTGTACAACGACACCTCCGTACCCGACCTGGGAACGCTGGTCCTGGAACGGGTCTCGACCGTCGGCCGGGTGGAGCTGCTGGCCAGGGACCGGGTCGGCGCCGGGCACATCCGCGTCGACGGGCTCGACATCGAGGCGGCGGACGCCCGGGAGCGCACCCCGCGCCCCCGGGGGTACCACGTCGAGGTCCTCCAGGGCGCGTTCACCCTCTACAACCAGCAGTCCGACCCCCGGACCCTGCTCACCTGCGATCTCGTCGGCCTGTCCGCCGGACGGGAGGGCGCCCCGGTGCGCGGCGGCGGGATCTTCGTCTCCGGCACCGAACGGGGCGGCCGGGTGACGGGCGAACGCCTCCACACGGACGCCGTCTTCAGCGACGGCGGCATCCCCGCCGGAACGCCCGGGCAGATCACCGGCGGGGTCTTCGTCGTCCGCGCCTCCGTGCGCGAGGTGGTCAACCACGGGCCGGTGACCACCTACGGGGTCAACGACATGGTGCTCGACCTGTGGGGCGAGGTGGAGAGCTGGACGGCCCGCGCCCCGGTCACCTCCCACGGCCCCAGCGCCATCGGGTTCGTCAACTTCGGCACCATCCGGCGGCTCACCCTCACCGCGCCCGTGGAGACCTTCGGCCTCGGCGCCCGGGGCTTCAACATCTACGACGGCACCGTCGAGAGCGCCGAGTTCGACCGGATCGTCACCCACGCCGACGCGGCCGTCGGCATCCAGATCAGCAAGTCCTTCGGGACCCTGACCGTCCACCGGGGCATCGAGACCCGCGGCGCGGAGGGCGAGAGCCTCGTCGAGGGCGAACTCCGGAAGCTGACCGCCACCGCGCTGAGCCTGAAGCCCGGCGCCCACGCCCGGCGTATCCGCGTCGACGGCGGCATCACCGTCCACGGCCCCGGCGTCCCCGCCGTGGAACTCATCGGCTCGGTCGACGAACTCGTCCTCAACGGCCCCATCCGCACCCACCGGCCGGCCGCCGGCTGACCTCCCGTACCACCGCGCGGCCACGGCCGCCGAGGGGCTCAGACCATGGCCTCGTGGACGAAGCACCAGCGCCAGTCCTCGCCGGGCTCGAAGGACTGGACGATGGGGTGCCCGGCGGACGCGGCATGGGCCCGGGCGTGCCGTCCCGGTGACGAGTCGCAGCAGCCGACCCGGCCACAGGTGAGACAGAGCCGCAGATGGACCCAGACGGTGCCTTCGCGCAGACAGTCCTCACAGCCGTCGGGGGTCCGGGGGGCGACGGGCCGGACCATGGAGAGATGCGGATCGGGTTCACTGGTCATCACGGGCTCCCGGGGTGCGGGGTGTCGACGGGCACCGGCTCCGGCGGCCCGTCCTGGAAGGCGACGGTCAGTTCACCGCCGGCGGTGCCGAGCACGGCGGTCACGTCCTCGCGCGCCTCGCCGCTGAGCAGGGCCCGCCCGATCCGGGGCTCCACCTCGTGCGCGATGAAGCGCCGCGGCGGGCGGGCACCGTGGACCGGGTCGTACCCCTCGCTCGCGACGAGCGGCCGGGCCGGTTCCGTCAGCACCGGGCCGGCGCGCTGCTTGGCGAGGCGCAGGCCCGAGGCGCCGGCCGGGCTCTCGTCCGGCATCGCCAGGACCAGGTGCTCGGTCGAGACGTACCCGTCCTGGAGCCGCCTCGCCTCCCGCAGGGGATGGACACGGTCGGCCGGTCGCGCCCCGGCGCGCTCCCGGGGCCCCGGAGGCTCATGGGCTCTCATGTCCGCTCCCTCGGGTCGGAGGCCGAGACGGCGGCCGGTTCCCCGAACAGCCCGCGCTCACGCGCGCCCGGCGCGGGCGGCACCATCACCCGGATCTCCGCGTGGAGGTCGCCGGTCGCCCCCCTGGGGTGAGGCATCCCCTCGCCGCGCGGCCGCGGCCGCAGCCGCCGGCCCGTGGAGGTGCCCGGTGGCACCCGCACCGTGAGGGTTCCCCCGGGCCCGGTGACCGGCACCGCCGTGCCCGGGGCCGCCTCCCAGGGGGTGGCCGGCAGAGCGACGTGGACGTCGCGGCCGGTGAGCCGGCAGCGGGGGAGCGGGGCGATCCGGACGGCCACGGCGGTCTCACTCGGGCTCTCGGCTGACGGTCACCGCCGCCGGGCGCAGTTGGCGGCCCGGGTCGCCGTAGCCGGGGCGCAGCACCTGGACGACGGTGCCCGGAGCGGTCTCCGTGCCGGTGGTGTCCACCACGGACACCACATCGTGCCGCTGGGGGTCGAAGGGGACACCGGTCTCGTCGTGGCGCGGATAGCCGAGCCCCCTCAGCACCTCCACCGCCTGGTCGCGCACGGCCCGGACCCCGCGCACGATCGCGTCTGCGTCTGCGTCCGCGTTTGCGTCGGCGTCGGCGTCGGCGTCGGCGTGGGCGAGGGCGAGTTCGAGGTGGTCGAGGACCGGGAGCCAGGCGGCGGCCACCCGGGCCCGTTCGGCCTCCAGCTCCCGGGGCCGGTCGCGGGCGTACCGCTTGCGGAGGTTGTCGAGATCGGCGAGGGCCCGCTTCCACCGGTCGGTCAGCTCGTCGGGGTCCTGCCCGGCGGCCGGCGCCGCTCGGCCGGGCGCCTCCCGGGGCTGCGGGGCGTCGTCCCGCCACAGCTCGGGCGGCGACTCGGGTGGTGGCCCGCTGGGGGATGCGCCGGGTTCGGGTTCGGGTGGTGGCCCGTCGGAGGATGCGCCGGGCGGTGGTCCGGTGGGCGCCTGGTCGGGCGGTGATCCGCCGGGTGATCCGGTGGGCGGCGGCTCGGGCGGGGTGCCCTCGGCGGGGCGGTCCCGGCCCCCGCTCCGGTCCTGACTCTGCTGACCCTGCTCCGGCATGACCCCACCTCAGCTCCGGTCGAAGTCGGCGTCGATGACATCGTCCCCGTCCGGGGAGCCGCCCCGCGCGTCCCCCGGCCGGGCCCCACCGGGCGTCCCGGCCGCCGCGCCCGCTGCCGTACCCGACGGGCCCCCGGGTCCCGTGGCACCTCCGCCCGGCCCCTCCACCACATCGGAGACGACCGCCCCGGCCTCGTCGGAGACCTCGCCGCAGCGGCGGCCGATGAACCGCTTGGCGGAGGCGATCGTGCCCTGGGGGCTGAGGATCGGCTGCCGGCGCGCGAACCGGCCGACCAGCGGCTCCCCGTTGCCGGTGAAGGCGACCACCGAGGGGGCGGTCCTGGCTCCCCCGGCGTTCGGGATCACGGCGGGCTCACCGCCCTCCCGGGCCGCGATGACCGAGCCGGTGGTGCCGAGGCCGAGGCCGATACCGACTGCCTTCGCCATGGGACTCTCCTCCCTCGCGGTACCCGCCGGACCCGGCCCGGACGGGCTGCGCGGCCGGGGTACGGGGCGCGGCCACCGGCGGCGGGCGTCACGGCCCGGGAGCGGCCACACCTCCGGCAAGGGTCGCGCGGGCCCCGCCCCCGTTCCTCGGCCCGGCGAGACCAATCCGCACGGCTCCGCCGGTCCGCCAGGACAGGCTGACGGCGGAGCTTCCTGGTGAGAGCCCGTGCCGGGCGGCGTAGCGTGGAGGCGGAGTCATGTATCGAGCCCCGAATGGAACCCGATGGACGACGCCCCCCTCGGAACGGCCCCGCCCGCCGGCCCGGTCCGGCGGCCCGCTCCGCGCCGTGCCGCCGAGCCGCCCCACCGCTCGGACGAGCGCGAGCTGCTGTGGAGCGCCCTGGCGGCCACCGCCGCCACCGGCCCGTTCGCCGCCGAGGCCGCGTATCTGCTCGACCAGGGCACACCACGCCGCTGTCCGCCGCCCGGCCCCCTCGGCCCTGCTGTCCCGGCGGGTCCCGCCGAGGGGCATCTGGACCGGCTGATCGGCGCCCTGGACGGCCACAGCCGACAGCTGGAGACCCCCGGCGGCGCTCCGATACGGGCCATCGCGCTCCGTCACCGGACCCGCTGTCTTGGCTATCTCGTCGTCCGGGAGCTGGCCACTCCCTCGGACCGGCAGAGCGCCGCCGCCGAGGCGCTCGCCCGCGACACCGGTGCGGCGCTGGCCGGCTCCGCCGATCCCGCTGTCGGCTCCGGTCCCGCTCCCGACCTCGCCCTTCTGCGCCTCACCGCCCGGAACGCCCTGCACGAGGCGCTCGCCCGTGCCGCCGCCTCCGGCGGGGGAGAGGAGGGCATCCTCCGGACCCTGCACGAGCACACCGGATTCCCCGTCCTCACCGAGGACCCGTTCGGCAACCCCCGGGCCCGCGCCGGCGGCGGACCGCGCCCCGAGCCGGAGGGGCGGCGCGGGGACGCGGACGGAGCACCGGGTGGCGCGGGGCCCGGCCCCGGCGCGATCCGCGACCGGGACCTGCTGATCGCCCCGATCACCATGGCCGGCGCCCGGCTCGGAGCCGTCGCCCTGGTCGACCCGGACCGCCGGGCCACGGAGACGGACACAGCCGCCCTCGAACAGACCGCGCTCGTCCTCGCCCCGCAGCTCGCCCACGAACGGCGGCTCGCCGAGCTGGAACCCGGTCTCCGCCGTGAACTGGTGGAGAAGCTGATCGCGGGCACGGCCGACGACGATGTACTGGTCCGCGCGGCCGGACTGGGCCACGATCTGCGCCGGCCGCACCGGGTGGCCGTACTCGAATGGCCCGCCACGGTCGGCCCGGCCCGGGTGGGGGACGCGGTGGAACGCGCGGCGGGCCGGCTGCGGCTGGAGCCGCTCACCGGGTCCCGGGGAGCGCGCACCGTCGCCCTGCTGACCGGACGGGACATCGAGCCCGGCACGCTCCACCGGGCCGTCTCGGCGGAACTCGGCACCGGCGCGGGCGCCCTCGGCGTCGGCGGTCCCCGTGAGGCCCACACGGAGCTGCCGCACTCCTACGAGGAGGCGGTCCGGGCGCTGACCGTACGGCGCGGATCCCATGCGCCCCACGGCGGCACCGGTTTCGAGGAGCTGGGCCTCTGCCGCATGATGGGCGCGGGCGACGGCGAACGGGAGGCCGACCGCTTCGTACGGGAGTGGCTCGGCCCGCTGCTCGACTACGACGCCGGCCACCGCACCGAACTGACCGCCACTCTCTCCCACTACCTGGAGAGCGGCGGCAGCTACGACACCACCGCCGGGCTGCTCCACATCCACCGGAGCACGGTGCGTTACCGGCTCCAGCGCATCCGGGAGGTCACGGGCCTCGACCTCGGCGATGTCGACACCCGGCTCAACCTGCATGTCGCCAGCCGTATCCACCATGTCCTGGACCGCCCCCGCTGAGCCCGATGCGGCTCCCGGGTGGTGTGTGTCCGGCCCGCCTGCCGACCGTGGCCTGCGCTGTGCGCGGTCCGGTGGCACGCAATTCCAGCCTCGCCGGCGTTTGAGGCGCGGGGGTTCGGGGGCTGGTCCCCGATGTGTGTCCGGCGGGTGCGGGTGGCCTGTGGCGCGGGGGCCGACCTCAAGCTTCCCCTGGCGGGCGTCCCCAGACGGGCTGGGTTTGCTCGGGTGGTCTGTGACGCAGGGTCTCGGGTCTGTCCTCGAGTTTCCTCGGTGCTGCCTCTGGGGGGCCTCCGGACGGGCTGGGTTTGCTCGGTCTTGCCGGTGTGCCGGGTAATTTCAGCCTCGCCGGCGTTTGAGGCGCGGGGGTTCGGGGGCTGGTCCCCGACCTGTGCCCGGCGGGTGCGGGTCGCCTGTGGCGCGGGGGCCTACCTCAAGCTCCCCCCGGCAGGTGCCCCCGGACTGGCCGAGGTCGCCCGGGCCATGGGCCGGATGGGCCGGATGGGCCGTCGCCCGGGCCGGGCCGCGGGAGCCACCCGTCAGGACGGGTAGCTCCGGGTGTCCTCCCGGTACACCCGGGCCCGCTCCCGGACCAGAGGAGGCAGCACCCCCGCCGCCAGGTCCGCCAGCGTCGTCCCCTCCAGCACCTCCCGCAGACTCGTCCGCACCGCGCGCCACACATCGGGCAGCACCGCCGCCGCGCCGGGATACTCCAGATCCGTCAGTTTCAGGTCACGCACACTCGCCAGCGGCCCGTCCATGGCACGGATGATGTCGGCCAGGGTGATCTCCCCGGCCGGCCGGGCCAGTTCGTAGCCCCCCTCCGGCCCCCGGATGCTGCGCACGAGCCGGGCCTGCCGCAGATCCCTGAGCACGGTGAAGAGAAAGCGGACGGGGATGTCCTGACCGCTCGCGATGTCCTCCGACGTGAGCGGCCGGTCCGGGCGGCCGGCCAGCTCCGCCATGGCCCTGACGGCGTAGTCCGTTCTCGCTGAAATCCTCACGGGATCAATGTCTCACGGCTCGCGCGCACCCGGACAACCCCACCGGGATGGCCGGAACTCGCCCCGGTGTCAGCGCCGTTCGGCGGAGTGGGTGTTGTACGGCGCAATGTTCATCGGGATAGTGGAGTACTTCCGAGCGCTTCCCTGGCAGACCCCAGTCGGAGGTATGTGTGTCCCCGTCCCACCCGGATCGAGCCCACCCGGAGCCCCGCCCCGCCCGCCCCGCCCTCGCCGTCGTCGGAGCCGGAGCTGCGGGCGCGCTGACCACCCTTCAGCTCTGTACCACCGCCGCCAGACGGCGTGTCCCCCTCGATCTCTGGCTCGTCGACCCCGCGGGGGAGGCCGGCCGGGGGACCGCGTACGCCGTCCAGGACCCGCGCTGTCTGCTCAATGTGCCGGCCGGGAACATGAGCTGCTACCCGGACGATCCCGGCCACTTCGTCCGCTGGCTCTGCCGCCACGGGGACCCGTCCGTCACGGCGGCCGACTTCGTCGCCCGGCACCGCTACGGCTCCTACCTCGCCGACACCCTCGGCCAGGCGATCATGTCGGCGCACGGCACCGTCACGGTGCGCAGGCTGCGCACCACCGCCACCGGGATCTCCTGGCCCGCCGGACACCCCGCCGAGGTGCGGCTCTCGGACGGCGGGACCCTGAACGCGGACGGAGTCGTTCTCGCCACGGGGCCGACCGCGGGAACCAGCGGCTGGGCGCCGGCCGGACTGCGCGCCTCCGAACGGTTCATCGCCCGGCCCTGGGAGCCCGGCGCCCTCGACGCCGTCCGCGACGACGAGGACGTGCTGCTGGTCGGCACCGGGCTGACCGCCGTCGACCTCGCCGTGCTCCTGGACCGGCCCCACCGGGTGGTGTTCGCCGTCTCGCGCCACGGGCTGCTGCCCCAGCGGCACGCCCTGACCCCGCTCCCGCCGCTCGCCCCGCCCACAGGTCTCGCCGGGCTGCCGCTCGGCCGGCTGCGCACGGCGGTCCGGCGCCATCTGCTCGCCTCGCAGCGCGCCCACGGCGACTGGCGCCCCGCCCTGGACGGGCTGCGCCCGGTCACCTCCCTGCTCTGGCAGGGTCTCGACGACGAGGAACGGGCCGCTTTCCTCGGCTCGGACGCCGCCTGGTGGAACACCCACCGGCACCGGATGGCACCCGCCGGCGCCGAGACCATCGACCGCGCCCTGGCCGCCCGCCGGCTCCGGGTGAGCGCCGGCCGGGTCGCCTCGGCGCGCGACGCGGGCGACGGCCGCCTCACCGTCTCCCTCACCGACGGGCGTACGGTACGGGTCGGCCGGGTCGTGGACTGCACCGGCCCGGGGCTCCGCGCCGACGACCCCTCCGACCCGCTCTGGCACGGGCTCGTCGCGGACGGGCTGGCGGTGCCCGGCCCCCTGGGCATGGGGGTCGTCACCGACGCCGGCCGGCTGCGCGACAGCGGCGGCCGGACCAACCGGCCGCTGTACACCCTGGGGTCGGCCCGGCGCGGTGAGGCCTGGGAGACCACGGCGATCCCCGAGATCCGGGTCCAGGCCGAGGAGGTCGCGCTCGCCCTGCTGGCCCCGCTCACCCTCCGTACCCGAGCGCCCCGGCGCCGTCCCTCCGATCAGTTCGGGCTGGCGCTCTCCACCCACAAGGCCGCGGCGGCCGCGTACCGTCAGGCCCTCCACCGGATCGTCACCGTACGGGGCGGGGCCGAGGCCGCCCTGAACCGCGCCGTGGAACTGGACCCCGGGTTCGCCCTGGCCCACGCCGCCCTCGCCCTTCTCGGGCAGGAGTGCGGCGCGGACGTCGACGTGCCCCAGGCCCTCGCCCTCGCGGGGCGCAGTGTCCGCGAACGGGGCGACGAGCGCGAGCGCTCGTTCGTCGAAGCGCTCACCCGGCGGGTCCGCGCCGCCGACGACCGGCCCCTCGTCGCCCATCTCGGCCGCTTCCCCCGCGACGCCCTGGCGCTCGGCATGGCCGTCCCCACCATCGCCTTCTCCGGCGTCGGCGACCTGGAGGAAGGGCTGGCCGGACGGCTCCTCGACACCACCGCGCCCGCCCACGGGGACCACTGGTTCCACCTGTCGCTGCGGGCCTTCATCCGCCAGGAGCAGGGCGGGTACGAGGAGGCCGGCGAACTCGCCCGGCGGGCCCTGGCGGCCCAGCCGGACTCCGGTCACGCCGCGCACGCCCTCGCCCATGTCCACTACGAGTCCGGCCGGCACGGCCCGGGCCGCGACTGGCTCGACGGCTGGATCGCGGGGCGGGGCCGCGGAGCCGTGCACCGGGCCCACTTCTCCTGGCACGCGGCCCTGCACGAACTGGCGCTCGACGATCCCGGCGCCGTGCGCAGACGGTGGTTCGCCCAGCTCGCCCCGGACCGGGTGCACGGCGTACGGGCCCTGGTCGACTCCGGCTCGCTGCTGTGGCGCGCCCGGATGGCGCGCAGCTGGACGGGCCCGCTGCCCGCCGCGGACGTGCGCTCCGCGGTGGCCTGCGCGGAACTGGAGAGCCCCGCAACCCCGTTCACCGCGCTGCACAGCGCGGTCGCGCTCGCCGCCTGCGCCGACCTTCCCGCTCTGCGCCGGCTGCGTACCCACGCCCAGCGGGCCGATCCGGTGCAACGGGAGGTCGTCGCACCCCTCTGCGAGGCGCTCGCCGCCGTACTGGAGGAACGCTGGACCGCCGCCGCCCGGACTCTGCGCGAGGTCCTGCCGGTTCTGTACCGGGTCGGCGGCAGCGCCGCCCAGCGCGAGATCGTCGAGGAGACCCTGCTGTACGTCCTGGTGGAGGCGGGCCACTGCGACGGAGCCCGGCGGCTGCTGGAGCGGCGCCTCGACCGCCGCGCCTACCCGCTCGACCGGCGGCGGCTCGCGGGACTGCCCGGAACGGCGGAGTCCGCGGCCTGAGTCCGGCCGGGGAGGAGGTGTGCGGGGGGCCGGGGCGGGTAGCCGGGCCCCAGGAAGATCTGTGTAGGCGACAGGAGAGTTTGTCATGCTGATGGCTCACCCCGTGGTGCTGTCCCGGCTGGTGGCGGAGTACCGGACCCTGCGTTCGCTCGGCGCGCAGGACAGCGCCGGCTCCGATGTGCGGCGGCGGATGGACGATGTCGTCTACACGCTCTGCGTCTCCACCGGTACACGGGACATCGACGCCGCGCTGATCGCCGCCCGCCACCAACTCCCCGGCGCCCGCCCCCAGGACGACTCCCTCCTCTCCGGCTGACCGGGCGGGGCTCCCGGCAGCCGGGCGCTCCGGGCCGCGCACCCCGCTCCGGCCCGTGCCCGGCACCCTCGGACCGGGACCGTGGAGGCAGTCACTCCGCGATGCCCGCCGTGCTTCTCGCGGTCCGGCTTCCGCGGCCACTGACGAAAAGGTGAGTACCGCACCGAAAGGTAGGTACTTGAGGGTTCATCAGTCAGAGGCCACGATGAGGAGGGTCGGGCCGTGATCACCACGACCGGTGCCGACTCCCCCTCTTTCGGTGTCCGCCGCCGTTCCGGCGCGCGGACTGTGGACTGGAGCGACACATGGCCGGGAACGACCGCACACCCGTGACCGTCATCGGGCTGGGTTCGATGGGCCGAGCGCTGGCCGGGGCGTTCCTCGGTGCCGGGCATCCGACGACGGTCTGGAACCGCACACCGGGGAAGGCCGCGCCGCTGGTGGCCAAGGGAGCGGTGCACACCGGGCGGGTGGAGGACGCGGTCGCCGCGAGCCCGCTGGTCATCACCTGTCTGACCACCTTCGAGGACACCCGCCAGGCCCTGGAACCGGCCGCCGCCGTGCTGTCCGGGCGCGCACTCGCCACCCTGAACAGCGGCTCCCCGGCAGGCGCCCGCGCGATGGGCTCCTGGGCCGGCGGCCACGGTGCCCGGTTGCTCGCCGGGGCCGTCAAGAACGTGCCATCGGCCGTGGGAGCGCCCGACACCCTGCTGTACTACAGCGGCGACAGGACCGTCTTCGACGAGTACGGCACGGTTCTGAGGGTGCTCGGCGGCGACACGGTCCACCTCGGCGACGAGATCGATCTCGCCGCCCTGTACGAGATGGCGGTGGGTGCCATGCTGCTGCCGGCCCTCGTCGGCTTCTTCCAGGGGGCGGCAGCCGTCCAGGCGCGCGGGCTGGAGGCCGGCTCCCTGGTGCGGTTCGCCGGCAAGTGGCTGGACATGATCAATGGCCTGCTGCCGGTCTACGCCGAGGAGATCGACACCGGGGACTACACCGCCGGGGCCTCCTCGGTGAATCTCTTTCTCGCGGGAGCCGCCCACGACCAGGAGCTGACCGGGGAGACGGGCGTCGACACGGCCTGGCTCGCCCCGCTGAACGACCTGCTCCGGCGGGCTGCCGACGCGGGCCACGGCGACCACAGCGTCGCCGCCCTGACCGAGGTGCTCAGGAGGCCCCGGGAGCGCTGACACCACCGCACGCTCACCCGCCGCCGAGGGTGCCATGGGCACGCACCGCGTCCGCCGTGCGCAGACCGAGACGGGCCGCCCAGGTCAGGGCCTCCTCCAAGGAGGCGTCCCCGTCGGCCAGCCGGGCCGCGGCGAGGGTGGGCGGCGCCTTGCCCTCGTCCAGCAGGGCACTCCACTGCCGGGCGGTGAGGGAGAGATACCGCAGATCGCCCAGGTCCGCCAGCAGGCTCAGATCGTGGACCCCGGCCCGTGAGAGGTCCAGCCCGCGCAGCTGGGGGACGGTGCGCAGGGGTGCGAGATCGACGGGCGCGGTGGTCCCCAGATCGAGCGAGACGAGGTCGCGGTGGCCGTCGAGCGGGGCCAGGTCGCCACCGTCCAGGGTGACGCGGAGGGACTCCACCGGCAGCGCCCGTATCGGCGTCAAGTCGGTGGTGGCACACCGGTTGAGATGCACGCGCCGCAGATCCGGGCAGACGGCGAGCCGGGAGAGATCGACCGGCCCGGAGGCATCGTTGACGTGGATGGCCTGGAGGCCGGAGGGTAGCTCGTCGGGGATCTCCCCGACGATCTTCTCGGGGCCGGGGCCGGGGCCGGGGCCGGGGCCGGGGCCGGAGCCGGAGCCGGAGCCGTGCCGGCGGACGGGTTCGCGCAGGGTGATGTGGTCGCCCCGCCGCTCGTAGGCCCCCTGCTCCAGAAGCCGCAGCTGGTGGCCGAGCAGCGAGGTGACCGAATCGGCGACCCGGCTCGGCCCGCCGTCGTGGTCCCGGCCGATGCGGATGATCTGGCCGGGGCGGCCGTCCCGGGCCGGGGCCAGGTCCACCGCCAGATAGTTGCCGTCCTCGCTGCTGGCGAAGGGCAGCCAGGCCGGGTGCCCGCCGCAGCGGCGCACGGTGCGGGGCGGGTCGGCGTCGAGGACCACCGCGTCCCACGCCAGGTCCCAGCCGAACCAGACCGGTTCGCGGTGATCGGCGTGGGCGGCGACGAGATCCTCCAGCGGCAGCCAGGCGCTGTCCCCGAGCAGACAGCGGTGGTCGTCGTCGATGCCGTCCCCGTCGGAGATCAGATACAGCGCCCGGAGATCTGCGGGCAGGGACCGGCCGATGCGGCGCTCCGCCTCGTTCAGCGCGGCGGCGGAGACGGGCGGCGGCAGTGGCTCGGGCCGCCCCAGGATCGCGGCACGCCGTTCCAGATACGCGTGGAACCGCGCCACCGCCAGCCGGGGGTCGCCCGCCGGGGCTGCCGTGCCCCCCTCCTGCGCCGAACCGGGCTGGGGCGGCCGGTATCCGGGGTCCAGGACGGCCTGGAACCCGCCGCCCGGGCCGCGCAGGCCGGTGATCGCGTCCGCGGTGGCGACCAGCCGGTACTCCCCGGACGGCCGGCACACCATCTCCAGGCAGGTGCGCTCCCACCCCCGGACCTCGCGCACGGCGTCCGCGACATCGCCCAGCTCGGCGAAGAGGCTGGGCACCTGACGGCGCGACGGGTCCGCACCGGGAACGGTGTAGTGGCCCGACACCGAGACACCGCCCCGCCCCGCCTCGCTGCCCAGTACGGCCCGTGTCCAGCCCGTCGGCGCACTGGCGACGATCCGCTCGGCGATCCGTCGCACGGCCCGCTCCACCATGGTGTGTCTCCCGTCTGTCGGTACGGCCGTCATCATCGCAGCGGGCACCGACAGAACGGAGGGATCGCCTCCGCATCCGCCGCGGTCGACCCCGGCGGCCTGACGGAGCGCCGGGCCGGGCGGCTTCAGCGGGGTGTCGTGGAACGGAAGCTGTGACCGAGTTCGGAGCCGAGTCCGAAGTAGTGGCGGAAGTTGTAGACCAGCGGACTCCACATCGCCGGGTCGATGTGCTGGGAGCCGGGAACGACGATGCGTGCGTCGGCGTGGACCGTGAGCACATGGGCCTCGGCGATGAGGAACTCGCCGGAGACATCGGGCTGGACCCGGGCGGCCCGGGCCTCCAGCTGGAGGGGGCACGAGGCGACCCGGGGCGGTCGGACCAGCTCGGAGTCGTCGGGCCGCAGACCCGCGGCGGCGAACTTGTCCCGTTCGAACCGGAACCCCGCTCGCTTGCGCTCGGGCACGGGCGTGCGCCCGGTGAGCGGCGCGAGCCGTTCCACGGCGGGCCACTGATGCGGGGAGGGCAGGTTGATCACCAGCTCGGGTCTGCTGCGGAGATTGTGCGCGGTCTGCCCGTCGGCCCCCAGCCCCAGGACGACCACCTGCCCCAGGGCCCAGGCCGAGGACATCGGCGCCAGGTTGAAGGAGCCGTCCTCGTTCTCGGTGGACAGCAGCACCACCGGTGTCCCGAAGTACAGAACGCTCGGTGTGATGGTCATATGACGCGGGGAGGTGTCGGCGGACGCGCCGCCGGGTGTCATGGTGTTCATGGGACCGGACGGTAGAACGGGGACGTTTCGGCGCCCGCCGAAGTGTCCCCGAGGGAGGGTGGACGATGATGAACAGCCGAGACACGCATGCCGAGGGCCCGGACCTGGCCGCCCTGGCGGGCCTGCTGGCCGACAGCACCCGGGCGGGATTCTGCCTCGCGCTGCTGGACGGCCGGGCCTGGACCGCGGCCGAGCTGGCCCGCCACGCCGGGGTGGCCGCCTCGACCGCGACCGAGCACCTCAACCGCCTGGTCGCCGGGGGACTGCTGACGCAGGAGCGCCAGGGCCGTCACCGCTATGTGCGGCTGGCCGACGCCGCCACGGCGGAACTGATCGAGAACCTCGCCGCCATGGCACCTCCGCGCACCGAGCCGCCCCGCTCGCTGCCGGGCGTCAACCGCAGCCGGGCGCTGGCCCGCGCCCGCACCTGCTACGACCATCTCGCGGGCGCCCTCGGCGTCGAGATCACCAGGGCCATGACGCACCGGGGCCTGCTGGACTGGGAGCGGGGACTGACGCTCACCGGGGACGGGATCGCGTGGCTGGACGAGCTCGGCATCACGCTCCCGCCCGGCCGGCGCCCGCCGGTCCGCTCCTGTCTGGACTGGACGGAGCGCCGCCCGCATCTGGCCGGCACGGCCGGTGCCGCCCTGTGCGCCCACGGCTTCGGCTCCGGCTGGTTCACCCGGATCGGCACCAGCCGCGCCGTCGCCCTCACCGGTACCGGCCGGACCGCGCTCCGGGACCACCTGGGCCTGTCCGGTGAAGCGTTCGTCAACGGCCCGCGCTCCCGGTGACCACACGCTCGGCCCCGCCACAGAAGGGCCACTGCTGCCCCGGCGGCCACCGGAGCGCCGCACGCTGTCCTCCCGCCCCATCGACTGCGCCCCGCGAAGACCGTGTATAGCGGGACGGGATGTACGGGCCACTCCGCGCCGAACAGGGGAACGGGTGACCGCCGGCCTGTTTCCCGGAGGGCCGGGGTCCCCCGCCGTGGAGACCGTCTGAAAGGCGCCTCCTATCCCCGCTGCTCTCGACGGCCGCTCCCGGGGAGTGATGGCGACAGGGCCGCCGCTCCGCGCTCCCCGGGGCGATCCGGCTCGTCACGGGCGGGGCTCGTGACACCGAACCACCGCCGGGCGGCCGCCCGGAGGGCGTCCAGCTCGGCCGGTTCGGGGCGCGGTGAGGACGACGCCCAGGCGACATGGCAGTCGGGCCGCAGCAGCAGGGCGGTGGCCACGGGGGCGGGGGAGTGGGGCCGGGCCGTGACGATCTCCACCCGGTCCTGGCCGCTCCCGAGCGCCCCGGCGGCCGAGCCGTCCTCGGTGAGGTCGAGCAGCAGGGGCCGTGCCGCGTGGGTCAGCTCCGCCAGCCGGACGGTCCCCGCGGGGGTGATCAGCTCCAGCTCCGGTGCGAACCGGCCGGTCAGGGGGTGGGTTTCGGGGCCGCCCATCGCGTAGCGGATATCGGTGCCCGCGGTGAGGCCGGCGAGGAGCCGGACGGTCTCCGGCTCGCCGAGGAGCTCGGTGAACAGCGCGCGCAGCGCGGTGACATCACCGCCGGGCGCGGTGAGCGCGCTCTGTGACCGGGCGTTGACGACCATGCGGTCGGCGGCCTGCCGGCGCTCGGTCCCGTAACTGTCGAGCAGGCCGGGCGGGGCGCCGCCGTGGATCTCGGCGGCGAGCTTCCAGCCGAGGTTGACCGCGTCCTGGAGGCCGAGATTGAGCCCGGGGCCGCCGCCCGAGGCGTAGACATGGGCCGCGTCCCCGACGAGGAACACCCGGCGGTCCCGGAACCGCTCGGCCACGCGGGTGTGTCCGCCGGTCAGCCGGCGCAGCACACGCGGCCCCTCCCCGGCGGGCGGGGCCAGTGGCAGATCCGCGCCGAGCACGCGGCGGACGCTGGCCCGGATCTCGTCGAGGCTCACCGGCGCCCCGGACCCGGCCTGGTCCCACTCGGTGGTGCTGACGAGCGGCGGGTGGCCGGGGAACGGTGCCCAGGAGAAGCCCCCGTGCTCGGTGCGCAGCGGCAGGAACGGCAGGACGGGGCCGTGACCGGGCACGTCCAGCGCGCCGGTCGCCGCGTCCACCCACTCCTCCGGCACCGTGACATGCGCCGTGCGGGTGGTCGTGCGGTCGTAGCCGACACCGGGGAAGGCTATTCCGGACTGTTTGCGGATGGTGCTGTGCGCCCCGTCGGCGCCGACGACGTAGCGGGCCCGCAGCCGGTGGACGCCTTCCGTCCCCGCCACATCCACGGTGACCGCCCGGTCGTCCTGCGCGAGCCCCGTGACCCGGTGCCCGCGCCGGATCTCCACACCGAGTTCCGCCGCGCGCTCCTCCAGAACCCGGACGACGCGCTGCTGCGGCACCGGCAGGGTGTGGACCGGGCTCTCCCGCAGCAGGCTCAGGTCCAGGGGCAGCGCGGCGAACATGAAGTACGCGGTGTTCGGCCTCGGCGGCCCCGGCGCACCGCCGAGCCGCTCGTGCAGCCCCCGGTGGTCGACCATGCGCACGACCTGGCCGAGGAGCCCGTTCGCCTTCGGCTCCCCGCTGGGCGCGGGCAGGCTCTCCAGGACGACCGGCCGGACCCCGGCCAGGGCGAGTTCGCACGCGAGCATCAGCCCGTTCGGACCGCCTCCGGCGATGACGACATCCGTGGACAGCATTGTCTCCCCCTCGTGTGTGGACGGGAACGCCCCGGCGGCGACCGGGGCGGGATCGGTTCGTGCGTTACGGGGCGGGCAGGCCCCGGGTGACCCGGTCGAACACCTCGCGCAGCACCGCTTCGAGCGGCACCGGCCGCTCCGCGCGCAGACAGTGCTCCACGGCCACGGCGGTACCGGAGCAGACCACCGCCGCGACCAGCCGCGGGTGGATGTCGCGGGCGGCGTCGGCGCCGGTGCGCTCGGCGACGGCCCGCGCCAGCTCCTCCTCCGCGACGGCGTTGGCCTTCACGATCTCGCCCTGGAGCGCCGGCTCGGCCAGCATCAGCCGGAGCCCGTCGGTCCAGCGCCGGTCGTGAGGGGCGCCGGTCCCGCCCGGCGGTGCGAAGCGGGTCAGCACGGCGTGGACGATCGAGTCCCACAGGGGCTCGGCCGCCGGCCGGGAGCGCAGTTCGCCGGCGATCCCGCGCATGCGCTCCACATGGCTCGCGGCGATGGCCTCCGCCTTGCCGGAGAAGTAGTTGCGGAAGGTCCGCACGGACACATGCGCCTCGGCGGCGATGTCCTCCACCGTGACATTGCTCCACCCCCGCTGGACACAGAGCCGGATCGTGGCCCGGCTCAGCGCGACGCGGGTCTCCCGCTTCTTGCGCTCCCGCAGCCCGGCGGGGGCCTCGTCTCCCTGGGTCATGCGACCATGGTGCACAGAACTTGCCGGAAAGGCAAGATTGCCGATCCGGCAAGAATATGCGCCGCTGCCCCGTACGCGACCCCGATCCGCGACCCCCGATCCGGTACGCGGTGTCCGGTGACGCGCCGGTCAGCGCGTTCCCAGGTTGGCCATCACGGTGTCGTGGTGGCGGCGGACCGCTTCCAGCGCCGCCGTCTCATCGGCGGCCTCGACCGCCTCCAGGATCGGCTCGTGGACGGCGAGCAGCCGCTCCGCCTCGCCCGGGGCCAGCCACGGCGGCGTGCTCTGGGTCCTGATCCAGGGCTCGTACTCGTAACGGATGACGGCCGTGTGCACCGATTCGTAGATCGACGAGAGGAAGGGGTTACCGGAGCGGCGCACGATCGTGGCGTGGAAGACGGTATCGGCGGCGATCCACGCCGAGACATTGCCCGCGCTCTCCCTCAGCCGCTCGAACGCGGCGCGCACATCGGGGAGGCCGGCGGCCTCGTCCCGGGGGGCGGCCCCCACCGCGCGCACCGCCTCCTGGACTCCCGTGGTCTCCAGCCACAGCCGCAGCCGCGCCAGATGCCGCACCGAATCCCTGTCGAGATCCAGCATCAGCCCCACGGTGGCGGTCAGCACCCGGTCCGGCCGGTGGACGACATAGGCACCCGACCCGGGGCGGATCTCGACCAGCCCCATGAGGGAGAGGGTGCGCAGGGCCTGGCTGACGGTGGGGCGGCTGGTGCCGAAACGGACGGCGAGTTCGCGCTCGGCCGGCAGCCGGGTGTTCTCGGCGAGGTCCTCGGCGACGATGAACTCACGAATGCGGTCGGCGACCCGGTCGGAGAGCCTGCTGACGGCCAGCGGCCGGGTGGGCCGGAGACCGGCGACCTCCGGAGCTGCCGTCCGCCGCCCCGGTGCCGGCGGGCGGTCCGCCCCGGCGTCCCGGCCCCCGGCGCGGACGGGCGGCTTCCCGCGCTCCGGCCCCGGCCCCGTGGTTCCTGTCATCGGCACGCCTCTTTTCTCCCGAGCGAGTGGCCAGGCCACTTTGCCACACCTCGCCGGGTCCGGCGCCACCATGGACCGGAGGGACTCCCGTCCGTATATTGGCATATTGGCTAAGCCAATTTCACCCACCCTCAGCGAGATCACCGAGAAGCGAGCACCCATGAAGCTGCGCGACGCCCTGGACCGCTGTCCCACCGAACTCCTCATCGACGGCGCCTGGCGCCCGGCCTCCGATGGCCGCCGCATCGATGTCCACGACCCCGCCACCGCCGGCCACCTCGCCGATGTCGCGTCCGCGAGCGAGCGCGACGCCGTCGACGCGGTGGCCGCCGCCTCGCGGGCCCTGCCCGGCTGGGCCGCCACCCCCGCGCGGCAGCGCTCCGCCGTCCTGCGCCGCGCGTACGAGCTGATGACCGAGCGCGCCGATCTCCTCGCGACCCTCATCACCGCCGAGAACGGCAAGGCACTCCCCGACGCACGGGCCGAGGTCGCCTACGCGGCGGAGTTCTTCCGCTGGTACTCCGAGGAGGCCGTCCGTCTGTCCGGCACCGTCCAGCACGCTCCCGCCGGCGGCTACCGCATCCTGGTGGATCACGCGCCCATCGGGGTCGCCGTCCTGATCACCCCCTGGAACTACCCCGCGGCCATGGCCACCCGGAAGATCGGCCCCGCGCTCGCCGCGGGCTGCTCCGTCGTGCTCAAGCCCGCCAGCGACACCCCGCTCACCGCCCTCGCCATCGGCGCGCTGATGGAGGAGGCGGGCGCACCCGCCGGAGTGGTCAATGTGCTCCCCGCCGACCGCTCCGGAGCCGTGGTCACCGCCATGCTCGGCCTGCCCGCCGTGCGGAAGCTCTCCTTCACCGGCTCCACCGAGGTCGGCCGCCGGCTGCTGCACGGCGCCGCCGACCGGGTCCTGTCCACCTCCATGGAACTCGGCGGGAACGCCCCCTTCCTGGTGCTGGAGGACGCCGACCTCGACGCCGCCGTCCGGGGCGCGATGCTCGCCAAGATGCGCAACGGCGGCGAGGCGTGCACCGCCGCCAACCGCTTCTACGTCCACGAGTCGGTCGCCGACGCGTTCGCCGGCCGGCTCGCCGAGGCCATGGCCTCCCTGCGGGTCGGACCGGGACTCGACGAGGACACCGAGGTCGGACCCCTGGTGAACGCCGCCGCCCAGGCCAAGGTGGACGAGCTGGTCCAGGACGCCGTGGCGCGCGGCGCGGTGGTGCTGACCGGCGGCCGGATACCGGACCGGGCCGGCCACTACTACCCGCCGACCGTGCTCGACCGGGTCGCCCCCGGCTCCGCCGTCCTCGCCGAGGAGATCTTCGGACCCGTGGCGCCGCTGGTCCGGTTCCGGGACGAGGCCGAGGCGGTCCGTCTCGCCAACGCCACCGAGTACGGCCTCGTCTCCTATCTCTACACCCGCGACCTGCGCCGCGGACTCGCGCTCGCCGACACCCTGGAGACCGGCATGGTCGGCCTCAACCGGGGCATCGTCTCGGACCCGGCCGCCCCCTTCGGCGGGGTCAAGCAGAGCGGACTCGGCCGGGAAGGCGGCCACGAGGGCATCCTGGAGTACACGGAGACGAAGTACATCGCCACGGACTGGTGAACAGAACCCCGGGGCGGGCCCGTTCGGGTGGGAACGGGCCCGCCCCGGGGCGGACCGCCGTGCGCGCGCCATCGCAGGACAGGGGAGCAGTGGCACACACACGGCGGGGTCTCGGGAGGCGGCCGATGGCGCATCGGCCGCACGGCTGTCGTACGGCTGTCGCACGGCGGTCAGCGGCAGCCGCACGGGGGGCGGACGGCTCAGACGCCTCAGACGGCTCAGACGGCGAAGTCTTCGGGACGCATACCCGCCGCGCGGGCCTCCACCTCGTACAGCGCCGCGTAGTCCTGCTCCGCGAAGCCATGGCCGATCGCCGTCTGGATGAGCTGGTGCACCAGGGCGCTCACCGGCATCGGCACCTCCAGCGCCCGTGACGCGCCGAGCCCCAGATCGAAGTCCTTGCGGAGCATCCTGTTGTTGAAGGTGGGGGTGTAGTCGCGCTCCACCAGCGCCCGGCCCTTGTGCCGGATGAAGGTGGAGCCGAGCACCGAGCCGTTGATGAAGTCGACGAAGGCCGCGCGCGGCACCCCGCCCTTCTCCGCCAGCGCGGTGACCTCCGCCAGCGCCTGAGTGATCATGCCGAGCATCAGGTTGTGACAGATCTTCACCAGCCGGCTCTGCTCGCCCGGGCCCGCGTGCACCACGGTGGGCGCGATCAGACGCAGATACGGCAGCACCAGATCGTAGGTCTCGCGCGGACCCGAGGCCACGATCGCCCCCGCTCCGTCGGCGACCATCTGCGGATTGCCGCTGATCGGAGCGGCCAGGAAGGCCACCCCGGCGGCCTCGGCCGCCGCGCGGACCTCCGCCGACGCCTCGGCCGAGACGGTCGAGCAGTCCACGACGACCCGCGGGGGACGCCCGGCGCGCAGCAGCCCGCCCTCGCCCGTGGTGACGGCGATCAGATCCGCGCCGGCGGAGACCATCACGAAGACGATGTCCGCGTCCGCCAGTTCATCGATGGTTCCGACGGCTCTGGCGCCCTGCTCCACCAGCGGCACCGTCTTGGCGGCCGTGCGGTTCCACACGGACACCTCGGCGCCGCCGTCCAGCAGGCTCCGCGCCATGACCGTGCCCATCCGCCCGGTACCGAGCCAGCCGAGCCGCTCGCTGTGGGTTCCACTCATCGTACGCACCTCTCGTCGGTGGTTGATCGTTCTTCGTTGACGGCCGGAATCGCCCTGGGCGACCACTCCATGGCCGTGCGGGTCAGGAGTCCAGCGCGACGCGGATCGTGTCCGTGATCCGGTCCACCGAGGGAATCGCCAGATCCTCCAGGGAGTCCGCCGACGGCAGCGGGATGTGCGGCGTGGTGATCCGCACCGGCGCGCCGGTGAGCGCACCCCAGCACTCCTCGGTGGCGATGGAGACGATCTCCGCGCCCCAGCCGCAGAGCCGCGGATTCTCCTCGACCGTGAAGAGCCGTCCGGTACGGGCGGTGTGCGCCAGGATCGTCGCGGTGTCCAGCGGCACCAGGCTGCGGACATCGACGACCGTGCACTCGATGCCCCGCTCGAAGCTCAGCCGGTCGGCGGCGGCGAGCGCCCGGGGCACCATCGCCGCCAGCGCCACGATGGTGGCGTCCTCGCCCTCCCGGCGCACCACGGCCCGGCCCAGCTCCTCCACGATCTCCCCGTCGAGATCGGGAACCTCCTCCTTCGCGGAGTAGAGCGCCTTGTGGTTGAAGAAGATCACCGGGTCGTCGTCGCGGACCGCCGCCGCCATCAGCCCGACGACATCCCGTGCCGTCGCCGGGGCCACCACCTTCAGTCCGGGGATCGCCATCGCCCAGTTCTCGATCGACTGGGAGTGCTGGGCGCCGAACCGCAGCCCCGCGCCGTTGCCGCACTGGACGACCAGCGGGAAGGAGACCTGACCGTCGGACATGTAGCGGCTCTTGGAGATCTCGTTGGCGACCAGGTCCCAGCAGACCGCGAAGAAGTCGCTGTACATGATCTCCGCGATCGGGCGCAGCCCGGTCATGGCGGCCCCCATGGCCGCTCCGAGGATGGCCTGCTCACTGATCGGGGTGTCCCGCACCCGCCGGGGGCCGAACTCCTCCAGCAGACCGGCCGTGGTCTTGAACACCCCGCCGGCCGCGGCCACGTCCTCGCCGAGGAAGACCACCCGGGGATCGCGGCGCATCTCCTGGGCGATGCCGTGCGCGACTGCTCTGCGATAGGTCAGCACACCCATGGGGTGGGCCCCCCTTTCCGTTCGATGAGGGCGCCCGCGGGGGCGCCGGGGAGGGTGCGACGGGCGGAGGCGCCGGACGGGGCCGGGCGCGGGGCACCGGTGGCGGTGTCAGTTGCGCCAGGCATGGCCACCGTCGCTCCAGACATTGGTGTAGAGCCGTGCCGCGTCCGGCCAGTCGCCCGCGACGGCCTCCTCGGTCGCCTCGTCGATCCGTACCGCGATCTCGGCGTCGATCCCGTCCAGCAGTGCCTCGGGGACACCCCGGGAGAGCAGCCGCGCCCGATAGGTGACCAGCGGGTCCTTCTCCAGCCAGGCCCGGACCTCGCCCGGGTCGCGGTACTTCGCCGGATCGGCCCGGGAGTGGCCCCCGTGCCGGTAGGTGACCGCCTCGATCAGCGAGGGCCCACCGCCCGCGCGGGCCTGCGCGATCGCGCCGGCGGCGGTGAGATACACCTCGTCGGCGTCGTTGCCGTCGATGACGAGGGACGGCAGCCCGTACGCCGCGGCCCGGTCGGCGGCCGGGTTCGCCACGGCGGTGACACTGTCGATCCGGGTGTACTCCATGTACAGGTTGTTCTCACAGACGAACACCACCGGCAGATTCCAGATCACGGCGAAGTTCAGGGCCTCGTGGAACGCCCCGATGTTGGTCGCGCCGTCCCCGAAGAAACAGACCGTGACCTGGCCGCTGCCCCGGTACTGCGCGGACCAGGCGGCGCCGTTGGCGATGACGAGCTGGGCACCGATGATCGCGTACGAGCCGAGAATGCCGCGCTCGGCGTCGATGAGGTGCATCGAGCCGCCCTTGCCGTGCATCAGCCCGTTGTCCCGGCCGAGCAGCTCCGCCATCAGCGGGGCGAGCGGGGTGCCGCGCGCGATCAGGTGGTTGTGGCCCCGGTAGGTGACGTAGGAGTAGTCGTCCTCGCGCATCGCGGCGGCCACACCGGCGGCGATGGCCTCCTGTCCGATCCCGAGATGGGTGGTGCCCTTCACCAGGTTCTTCAGAAAGAGGTCGTACGCCCGCTTCTCGAACCTGCGGGCACAGCTCATGGTCCGGTAGAGGCCGAGCGCGGTCTGCTCGGACACCTCGCCGGGGAGGGTCGCTTCGACGGACATGGGTGTCTCCCCGTCAGTACTGGTTGGCGATGAACAGTTCGTCCGCCGGGAAGCGGGTGAGGATCTCCACCCCGGTGGCGGTGACGACGACCTCCTCCTCGATCCGGGCGGCCGAGACCCCGTCGCCGGCCGGGCAGTAGGTCTCCAGCGCGAAGACCATGCCCTCCTCGATGAGCATCGGGCTCTCCAGCGAGGTCAGCCGGCTGATGATGGGCCGCTCGTGCAGGGCGAGCCCCAGACCGTGGCCGAAGAGCAGACCGAAGGCGGTCTTCTCGTCCTCGACCCCGATCTCCTGGGCGGTCGGCCAGAGCCGGGCCACATCGGCGGTGGAGACCCCGGGCCTGATGGCCGTGATCGCGGTGTCCATCCACTCCCGGGCACGGACATAGGCATCGCGTTGCGCGGTGGTGGCCCGGCCCACGTTGAAGGTGCGGTAGTAGCACGTCCGGTAGCCGTTGTAGGAGTGCATGATGTCGAAGAACGCCTGGTCACCCGGGCGGATGAGACGGTCCGAGAAATTGTGCGGATGCGGGTTGCACCGCTCGCCCGACACCGCGTTGATGGACTCGACATCGTCCGAACCCATCTCGTACAGACGCTTGTTGGCCAGCGCCACGATCTCGTTCTCGCGGACGCCCGGCTTCAGGGCCTCGGTGATGTCGTGGTAGACACCGTCGACCATGGCGGCGGCCATCGACAGCAGGGTGATCTCGTCCCGGTTCTTGATCTGCCGGGCGTCCAGCATCACCTGCTGGCCGTCGCGCACGTCGAGGGCCTGGCGGGTCAGCTCGGAGTGCAGCGGGAGGTCCAGGATGTCCACACCGATGGGCATGCCGCCCACCCCGGCGTCGGCCAGCCGTCCCTTGATCTCGGTGACCGCCCGCTCCATCAGCCCCGCGTCCGGCGGGACCGCGCCGCGCATGGTGGTCCAGGAGGAGAGACAGTTCTCGGGCTTCATCCACGGCGCGTACATCCGGTTGTGCACGGCCGCCGAGCCGAAGTCCCACAGGATCAGCTCACCGGTGCGGGTGTAGACCGCGTACCGCGAGAGCTTCTCCCGGGTCCACTCGCCGATCGAGATACCGGTCAGATAGCGGATGTTGTTGTTGTCGAAGACGAGGACCGCGCCCAGCTCGCTCTCCTCCAGCGCCCGCTGGATGCGGGAGAGGCGGTAGGAGCGGAGCCGGCCGAAGTTGACCCGCTCCTCGAAGTCGACCATCGCGTGGCCGTGGGCGGGGGCGACGGGGAGTGCGGGGGTGGGAGGAACACCGCTCATGGGGAACTCCGATGCTGGGGAGTGGAGGGAGGAAGAAGGGGTGGGACGGGCGTGCGCGGGCCCTGAGGAGACGGCCTAGGCATCGGCGCCGAGCCGGCGCCGCCGGGCGGTGCGCTCCGCCTGCCGGGCCGGATTGGCGACCAGGGTGGAGGCGAGCAGGGTCTGGGTGTAGGGGTGCTCGGGGGTGCGGTACACCCGCTCCGCCGGGCCCGACTCGACCAGCCGGCCGTGGTGGAGCACCCCGATCTCGTCACTGATGTGACGCACCACCTCCAGGTCGTGCGCGATGAACAGATAGCTGACACCCAGCTCGCGCTGGAGCTCCATCAGCAGATTGATCACCTGGCTCTGGGTGCTCACATCGAGCGCGCTGACGGGCTCGTCGCAGACGATCAGCCGGGGCCGGGGCGCCAGCGCGCGGGCGATCGCGACGCGCTGGCGCTGGCCTCCGGAGAGTTCGTGCGGATACCGGTCGGAGTGGTACCCGGAGAGCCCCACCCGGTCCAGCGCGTGGGTGACCTCGCGGTCCCGCTCGAGACCGGAGAGCGGGCGGTGCCGGGTGAGCGCCTGACCGATGGTGGCCGCGATCGTCTGGCGCGGGTTGAGGGAGGACATGGGGTCCTGGAAGACCACCTGCACATCCCGGTTGAAGGAGAGCGGGGTACGGCGGCCGAACGCCGCCGTGTCCTGCCCGTCGAAGACGATCCGGCCCTCGGAGACGGGGGCCAGCCGCAGGATCGCCCGGCCGATGGTGCTCTTGCCCGAGCCGGACTCGCCGACCAGGCCGAGGGTCCGGCCGCCGCCGATGGTGAAACCGACATCCCGTACGGCGGTGAGCGTTCTGGCCCGTCCGGTCATCCCGCGTCCCAGCCGGTAGCGGACGGTGAGATGCTCCACCGACAGCAGCGCCGGCGCGGTCCGCGGCCCGGACCCGGTGACCGCCGGCCGGGGTGTGGAGGTCTGCTCGCTCATCGGGCACCCGCCAGGTCGAGTTCGGAGGCCCGCAGACAGCGCGCCCCGCCGGAGTCCATCGGTACGGTCCCGGTGCGGCAGCCGTCCGTGGCGTACGGGCAGCGCGGATGGAACCGGCAGCCCCGCGGCCACGCCCAGGCCGGCGGCACCCGGCCGGGGATGGTGGCCAGCGGCTCACCGTCGGTTCCGCCGTGCGGAACGGCGGCCAGCAGGGCCTCCGTGTAGGGGTGCCGGGGGGCGGCGAAGGCGTCCGCGACGGTGCGCTCCTCGACGATCTGGCCCGCGTACATCACCGCGATCCGGTCGCAGCTGTCGGCGACCACGCCCAGATCGTGGGTGATCAGCAGCAGCGACATGCCGAGCCGCTCCCGCAGGGAGGCCAGCAGATCGAGCACCTGGGCCTGGATGGTGACATCCAGCGCGGTCGTCGGCTCGTCGGCGATCAGCAGCTCCGGGTCGCAGGCCAGCGCCCCGGCGATCACCACCCGCTGGGCCATGCCGCCGGAGAACTGGTGGGGGTAGTCCTTCAGCCGCTCCCTCGGGTTCGGCACACCGACCAGCGCGAGCAGCTCGGCCGCGCGTTCACCGGCCGCTGCCCGGGAGAGCCCGGAGTGCGCCCGGACGGCGTCGGTGAGCTGCCGGCCCACGGTGTGGACCGGGGAGAGCGCGGAGCCCGGGTCCTGGAACACCATGCCGATCCGCCGCCCGCGCACCTGGCGCAGCGCCTCGCCGCCGAGCCCGGCGAGTTCGGTCTCCCCGAGCCGGATGGAGCCGGACTCCACGGCCACGCCCCGGGGGAGCAGTCCGAGGATCGCGGAGGCGGTGATGGACTTCCCGCACCCGGACTCACCGACCAGGCCAAACGTTTCTCCTGGGTTGATGTGGAAGGAGACACCGGAGACCAGCTGGGCCCCGTTGGCATCGGTGACGGTCACTCCGTCGACCCGCAGCAGCGCGTCCGACGGGGCCGGGGCGCGGTCCGCCCGCACCATCGCCGGCGCGGCGGCGACCGCCCCGCGGGCCCGCTTCCCGCCGCTGGAGCGGGGCGACCCCGCGTCCCGCAGCCCGTCCCCGAGGAGGTTGAAGACCAGCACGCTCAGGGTGATCGCCGCGCCCGGCAGGATCGCCAGCAGCGGATGCTCGGAGACATGCTGGCGCGAGGCGTCGAGCATGGCGCCCCAGCTCACCTGACTGGCGTCGATCCCGACGCCCAGGAAGCTCAGGGTGGCCTCGATGAGCAGGGCCGTACCGAGCGCGATCGACGCCTGGACGATGAGCGGCGGCGACACATTGGGCAGCACCTGCCGCAGCATGATGCCCGACGAGCGCAGCCCGAGGACCCGCGCCGCGTCCACGTATAGCTTCTCGCGCTCCGCCAGCACCACGGCGCGGGTGATCCGCATGAAGCTGACGGCGAAGATCAGCCCGACGGCGAGCATCGCGTTGCCGAGACCGTTGCCGAGGACCGCGACCAGGGCGAGCGCCAGCAGCAGCGCCGGGATGGACTGCATGACATCGGCGATCCGCATCCCGATCCGGTCCCACCAGCCGCCCCGGTAGCCGACGAGGACACCGAGCCCGACGCCCAGCACCAGACCGATCGCCACGCTCTCGGCGGAGGCCAGCAGCGCCGTCCGGGTGCCGTACAGCAGCCGCGAGAGGGTGTCCCGGCCCAGGTCGTCGGTGCCGAGCCAGTGCTCGGCGCCCGGACCCTGGAGCTTGTTCGCGACATCCGGGGCGGCGGGGTCGTAGGGGGCGATCAGCGGAGCGGCGAGCGCCACGGCGATCTGGAGCAGCAGCAGGGCCAGACAGATCAGGGTGATGGGCTGCCGCACCATCCGGCGCAGCGTCCGGGCACGGACCCGGGGCCCCGCCCCGCTGTCCTCGGCCCCGGTGGCGGGACCGGCCTGTCCGGTGAGGGCGGCGGCGGAGGCGAGCACGGGGGAAGCGGGGGCGCCGCCCGGGGCGGCGGCCGTACCGCGTGGAGTGTCGGTCATTGGGGCCTCACCTTGGGGTTGATCACGCCGTACAGCAGATCGGCGGCCAGATTGACCAGCAGCACGATCACCGCCACCAGGACGATCGAGCCCTGGAGCACCGGATAGTCGGCGCGTACGACGCTGTCGATGAGCAGGGTGCCGAGACCCGGGACCGCGAAGATCCGCTCGATGACGAAGCTGGCGGCGACCAGGACCGACATCTGAATGGCGATCACCGCGAGCACCGGGACCATGGCGTTCTTGACGGCGTACCGCAGCACGATCCGCCGTCTGCGGATGCCCCGGGCCAGCAGCGTCTGGACGTACGGGGACTCCAGCGCGTCGATCATGGCGCTGCGGGTCTGCCGGGCGATGACCGCCGCCGTGTGGGAGCCCAGCGCGATCGCGGGGAGGATCATCCCGGTCGCCCAGGCCCCCGGGTCGTCGGCGAACGGGGTGTAGCCGACCACCGGCAGCCAGCCGAGGTTGACCGCGAAGACCAGCACCAGCAGCAGTCCCAGCCAGAAGCTGGGGACGGCGAGACCGAGGGCGACGACGCCGGTCAGCAGCCGGTCGGCGGGCGTGCCCGGGCGCAGCGCCCCCAGCACTCCGAGCGGAACCCCGGCCAGCAGGGCGACCGCCATGCCGGCGAGGGCGAGCGAGAGGGTGATGCCGATGCCGGTGGAGATGGACTCGGAGACGGGCACGCTCGTGTAGAGGGAGGTGCCCAGATCCCCCGTCACGGCACCGCCGAGCCAGTCGGTGTACTGCTCCAGCACCGGCCGGCCGAGCCCCAACTGCTCGCGCAGGGCGTCCTTGTCGGCGGCCGGCGCGCCCTCGCCGAGGATCTGGGCCACCGGATCGGTGGGCGTCAGATGGACCAGGGCGAAGACGAAGACCGAGACCAGCAGCAGCGTGGGCAGCGCCGAGAAGAGCCGCTGGAGGACGAACTTCGTCATGTCGCCGCGCCCTGCGGTGTCACTCCGGCGCTCGCGAAGATCCGCTCGCGCACCCGCCGGGTGGCGGCCCCCGCCTCGGCGGGGTCGAGATCCGTGAGCTTCCCGTGGCGCTTGCGGACGGTGCCGCCGACCACCACGGTGTCCACATCGCGCGGCCCCGCCTGGAGCACCACGTGCGCCGCCGGGTCGCCCAGCGAGATGCCGTACGGCTCGGTGCCGATCAGCACGAGGTCGGCGAGCTGCCCGGGGGCGAGCCGGCCGAGGTCGTCGCCGAGCCCGATGGCGCGCGCGGCGTTGACCGTGGCGTACTCCAGCATGTGGCGCGGCGCGACGAGCGGCGTCCCCGGGCGGCGCTCCAGCGGATAGCGGCCGGCCTCGCGCTCCTCGGCGGCGTCGACGTTGCGCATCAGCAGGAAGGTGAGGCGCATCGCGGCGAAGAGGTCGATGGGCACCCGGGACGCCGTGTCGATGCCGAGGCTGGAGGAGACCCCGGCCCGGTGGGCGCGGTTGAGGACGGTCATGGAACGGCCGCCGCCGAACTCTCCCTCGGGAGTGAAGGAGATACCGCCCCCGCAGCCGGCGAGCAGCTCCAGCTCGCCGTCGTCGGCGGCGTTGGCGTGGGCCGGCACGATGTCGGCGCCGAGCAGCCCGGCCTCGTGCAGGGCACGGATCTGACCGGCCGGATTCTGGTGGACGGTCATCCGCAGCCCCAGCTCCCGCGCCAGACCGATCTCGGTCGCGGTCCGTTCCATGCTGCCGAACTCGATGGAGGAGAGCGCCATGCCGACCCGCAGCAGCGCGTCGTCCGCGCTCCGCTCGCCGAGCGCCCTGATGTGTTCGAGACGCCAGAGATGGTCCTCCGGCGGAGCGTCGAAGCTGCCGAGCATGCCGTACGCCCACAGGGTCCGCTGACCGGTCCCGCGGTGGGCCCGCAGCCCCGCCTCGGCGTGCTCGGGCGACATGACGTTGTGGCAGAAGTCCAGCACTCCCGTCACCCCGCTGTCGAGCATCTGCACCGAGCCGGCCAGGGTGGCGTCGTGGATGTCCTCGACCCCGAAGTGCTCGCGCAGGTGGAAGACCCGGGACTGGTAGTCGTCGAAGGTCCAGCCGTCCGCGTGCAGCCCCTTCAGCGGGGTCTGCCAGGCGTGCGTATGGGTGTCGATCAGCCCCGGGATGGCGATCGTGCCCCGGGCGTCGATCAGCTCGGCCTCCGGGTCGTCGAGGCCGGTGCCGACCGCGGCTATCCGGTCGCCGGCGATGAGCACATCGCCGGGGGTGAGATCGCCGAGCACCGGGTCCATGGTGAGGACGGTGGCGCCCTTGATCAGCAGCTTGCGGGTCTCAGACACGGGTCACTCCCTGGGTCCTGGGGCCGGCGAGGGGCAGCGCGGCGAACGGCCCGGCCCGGTGGACCACCCGCCCGCCGACGAGGGTGAGCACCGACTCGATGTGCGGGACGCGCTCCTCGGCGACGGTGAAGTAGTCCTCGCTGAGGACGGCGAGATCGGCGAGCAGCCCGGGCTCCAGCCTCCCGCGCTCGCTCTCCTCGAAGCTGAACCAGGCACCGGAGGCCGTGTAGCCGCGCAGCGCCTCCTCGCGGGAGAGCAGATGGCGCTCGGCGAGGGTCTCGTTGCCCTGCACGGTGCGCCCGTTGAGGAACCAGGCGAGGGTGGCGAAGGGGTTGTACGAGGCCACACGCATCGCGTCCGAGCCGAGCCCGAGCGGTATCCCGCGCTCGATCAGCTCGCGCAGCGGCGGCGCCTGGGCGACGGTCTCGGCGCCCCAGATGGCGAGGGCCTCCTCGCCCTGGAAGCGGTAGAGCCCCTGGGCGAGCACGCCCGCGCCGAGCGCGGCGATCCGGTCCACATCCCTCGGGGTGAGCGGCTCGGCGTGCACCAGCGACCAGCGGAGTCCGCTGACGCCGTGCTCCGCGTGCGCCTCCTCCCAGGCGGTGAGGACGGCGTCGATGGTGGCGTGCTGATGCGCGTGGGCGTGCACGGTCCAGCGGTTGCGGGCGAGTTCGCCGAAGATCTCCCGGAACTGGTCGCGGATCTCGTCGCCGATCTCGACCGGATGGGCGATCTTGTCGACGGTCCGGTAGAGGATGACCTCGCCGACGCCGATCACCCGCAGCATGGTGTCGCCGACGTCGAGTGCCGTGTAGCGCTGGTACCCGGCGAGATCCTCCCGCTCGGTCCCGGCGCGTTCGGCGTGGACGGCGAGGCGGGTGCGGACGGTGAGCTGTCCGCGCCGCCAGGTCTCCCGGATCGCCGGGTAGGCGTCGGGGCCGCTGTTGAATCCGCCGCCGTCGATGGCCCCGGTGATGCCGAGCCGGTTCAGCTCGCGGGACATCTCGGCGGTGGAGGCGATCTGCTCCTCCAGGGTGGGCGCCGGCATCCGCCGGTAGAACCACTCCATCAGCGCGGTGCCGTTGACCTTGCCGGTCAGCTCCCCCCGGGCGTCGGTCTCGAAGGACGCGGTGTCGAAACCCTCCTCGCCCAGCGTGCGGACCAGGGCGTGATGGACCCCCAGTTCGCGCATCGCCGCGCTGTTGAGCACGGCCCAGTCGTAGAGGAACTGCACATAGACGGGGTTGTCGGGGGCGGCGCGGTCCAGCTCCGCACGGCTCGGGCCGCGGTTCTCCGGGAACTGCGCGGGGTGCCAGCCGCCGATCACCCTGATCCAGCTCCCGGCCGGGCGCTCGGCGGCCCGGCGGGTGAGGGCGGTGAGCCCGCTCTCCAGGGTCGGCTCGTCCTCCCAGCGGACCTCGTCCCGCCAGGTGCGTCCGGCGCGCACGATGTGCACATGGGAGTCGATCAGGCCGGGGACGACCCGCCGCCCCGCCAGGTCCACCACGGTGGTGCCGGGGCCGGCCAGGTCCCGTATCTCCCCGCTGGAGCCGGTGGCGGCGATCCGTTCGCCGGTGATGGCGACCGCTTCCACCTCCGCGTCGCGGCCGGGGGCGGCCATGGTGGTCACACGCCCGTTGAGGAGGATCAGATCGGGGACCGGGGGGTGGGGCGGAACAGTGCTCATGGGTGGGTTCTCCATCCGGAGGGTGCGGAACGGAAGACGAGGGGCGCGCGCCGGGCGCCGGCCCCGGTGGCTGCCGGGGCGCCGGGAAGCGGGCGGGGGCCCGGTCCGGCGATCAGCCCTTGACCCTGGCGTCCTTGTAGCGGAAGACCGCGACGTCGTTGGTGGTCGAGACGATGTTGTCGACCTTCTTGGGGTTGTAGGCCCAGAAGCCGCTGTAGTCGAAGTAGCCGCAGTCCAGCGCCTCGTCATTGACGATCTTCGACATCTTCTGCCAGGCCGCGTCCCGTGCCTCGGGCGTTGTGGCGGCCAGGCCCGCGCGGGCGGCGGCGTCCAGCTCCGGATACGCGACCTTCAGCGGGTTGCCCGGGGCGTCGGGGGCGAACTTCCGGTTGTAGTAGTCGTGCGCGCCGGAGCGTGAGCCGTCGGAGAGGATCGCGGCCGGGTACGAACCGTTCTGGTAGGTGCTGAGGAACTGCGGGAAGTTGGGCAGTTCGAGGGTGACGTCCACACCGATCTCCGCCATCTGGCTGCGGAACAGCTCGGCGATGGTCCGCTGGGTGTCATAGCTGATGAGGGTGAACCGGTGCTTGCCGCCCACCTCCTTCATCAGCTCCCTGGCCTTCTCCAGGTCGAAGGGGTGGCCCCGCAGCGACGGGTTGTGGCCGGGCTGGCCCTCGGGGAAGCGCTGGAGCGGCACCTCGCCCTTGCCGCCGAGCGCCGCGTCGATGTAGTCCTGCGGGTTCATGGCGTGGCAGACGGCCTGCCGGAACCTCTTGTCCTTGAAGGTGCCCTCGATGTCGTACATCTGGAGGTGCCAGAGGACGGAGGGGAACCAGGTGGACTTGAGCCCCTCCTTCTCCGCCCGTTCCGCCAGCGGGGGAGTGGACCACACCACGTCGAGCTGGCCGGCGCGCAGCGCGTTGTAGAGGCTGTCGGGGTCGTTGATCTGGGTGATCTCGACCCGGTCCGGGCCGACCGACTTCTTGTCGTAGTACCGGTCGAAGGCGGTGACGACCGTGCGCAGTCCCTTGGTGGAGGCCTTGGGGTCGTACTTCCAGGGGCCGGTGCCGACCCCGGTGGTCTTCCAGTTCCCGGTGTCCAGGGCTCTGGGGGAGACCATGTACATCCCGAGCCGGGCGAGATTGGTGACCAGGCTGGGGGCCGGCTCCTTGAGGTCGATCCGGACGTGTGCGGCGTCGACCGCGGTGATCTTGTCGATGGCGGCCAGCTGGCTCCGGTACTGGCTCGGGGTGTTCCGTATCCGCTCCAGGTTCTTGACCACGGCGGCGGCGTCGAAGCGGGTGCCGTCGTGGAAGAGGACGCCCTCGCGGAGGGTGAAGTCGATCCGCGACGGGGTCTCCTTCCACTCCGTGGCCAGCTGCGGCTGGAGGGTGAAGCCGTCCGGGGCGACGCTGAGCAGCGACTCGTACACCAGCGAGGTGAAGGTGCTGTTCTGCTTGGTGACGGTCTCCCAGTCCTCGAACTGCTGGTTGGTGCCCACCTTCATGGTTCCGCCCCGGCCGTTCCCGGCCCCCTTCCCGGACGAACCGGTGGCGGACGAGGTGCTGTCGGTGCCGCTGCACGCGGCGAGGGTGACGGTCAGAGCGGTGGTGAGGAGTATCCCGCCCGCCCGCCGGGCCACTGCGGAGCGGGGTCCGCGGGCCCGGCCTCCGGGGTTGGGCAATCCGTTGTCTGTCACAGCGAGAACCTCCACGCGGCTGCCTGAGCCGCCAGTGCTGTCCGAGGAGCCGATCGGCTGAGGTGATGTGCGTTATAGTGGACGACTGTGCAGCATCCTTGTCAAGGGTTGTTCAGGAAGTCAGGAAAACTCCTCCGAAGTGGACTGCCGGAGGGGGCGAGGCAGACAAGCCGCCCATTTCTTCTGTACGGCTGTACAGGGCCACCCCCCGCGACGATCTGCTGATGTTCAATATCCTGTGCGTTGATGTGCAGTACTGTGCAGTCATATACAGTTGTCCAGTGCGCGCACATGCCGGATTACAGCGATCGGGAGGCCCGATGAAGTCCGAGGGGGAGAGCCCTGGTCTCGGTGGACGACTCAGGAGGGTCCGTACCGAGCGAGGGCTGTCACTGCGGGAGCTGGGCAGGCTCGCGGGCTGCTCGGCGAGTCTCATCTCGCAGGTCGAACGCGGCCAGACGGCCCCTTCGGCGGGGGTGATCTACGGGATAGCGAACGCGCTGGAGATCTCCCTGGACTATCTCTTCGGGGTGGGCGAGACGGCGGAACCCGTTCCCGCTCCGGCCGGCGGGCCGAGGGCTCCGCAGGTCGCCCCGCCGCCGCGGGCCGGCGGGCCGGGGTTCCCCGGCGCGACGGCGGGAGCGCCCGCCGGGCGCGCGGTCCGCGTCGCCGCGGCGGAGAACACGATCGGCGAGCCGGACGGCGAGCCGTCCGCCAACGGAGCCGCGCCCGCGCCCGGCCCGGGGCTGGCGCCGGCGGCGGAGACCATCGTCCAGCGCGGGGACCGGCGCCGCACCATCGACCTCGCCAGCGGAGTCCGCTGGGAGCGGCTCACCCCGCAGCAGGACGCCCGGGTCGACTTCCTGGAGGTCGTCTACGCGCCCTTCGGCCGCTCCACCGACACCCGCTGTCCGATCCGGCACGACGGCCGCGAGTACCAGCTCGTCCTCCAGGGGACCCTCCACGCCGATGTCGGCTTCGAGACCTATGTCCTGGAGGCCGGGGACTCACTCGCCTTCGATCCCGCCACCCCGCACCAGTACCGGAACATGACGGGCGACGAGGTCCGCTGTGTCTCGGTGGTCGTCCACGCGGACTGAGTCCCGCCGCCCCCGCGCGCCGGGCGGATCACCCGGCTCCCCGGCGCCGGCGGGGCGCGCTCCCGGGCGCCGGGCGGCGTGTCCGCGCCACGAGCAGCCGGCCGCAGGACCAGCACACGTCCACGAGCACGACGAAGGTCCAGATCCTGCCGGCGCCGTGGAGCAGCCCCTCGAAGCCGGGCCCGTGGCCGCCACCGCCGGCCGGCGCGGTGGTGAACCCCTCGGTGAACAGGTCCTCGATCCAGGACAGCCCGAGGAGCAGCAGCACCAGCTGGGCGGCGGCGAACACGGCCAGCCGGGCCCCCAGCTCCCGGACCCGCCGGCGCGGTGTCCTCGGGCGCGCACCGGGGACCGGCTCCGGAGCGGTTCGCGCGGGATGCCCGGTTGTCGCGGGATGCCCGGTTGTCCCGGCCAGGGGCGCCTTCGGCGGGGGCGGGGGCGGCAGGTCGGCGACGCCGAGGCTCCGTACGGCGCGGGGCATGATCACGGCACCGGCCAGCAGTGCCGCCGCCCCGGCCAGACACGCGACGGCCCACTCCGCGCCGTCGTAGAGCGCGCCCGCCGCCAGGGAGCCGGCCAGCGCGCCCAGCAGACTCGCCGACTCGTACACCCCCATGCCGCGGCCGGTCCGTGCGCCGGACGCCTCGGCGATCACGGCCTGCTGGATCGGCATCACGGCCGCCGAGGCGAGTCCGCAGAGAATCCAGAGCGCCGCGATCACCACCGGATGCGGTGCCCACACCAGGCCGGCGGCGAACGCCGCGCCGGCGAGCGAGGCGCACCTCAGCACCCGGGCCCGGCCGAAGCGCACCACGAAGGTGTGCAGCCGCTCGGCTGCCCAGGTCTTCGCGATGGCGCCGGGCAGGAACACGAGGGCGACCTCCAGGACCTCCAGGCCGAAGCCGCGCTGGAGATGGAGCACCAGGAGCAGGGAGATCGCCGCCTCGGCCGTCATGGTGAAGGCCACGGCGACGAGCATCGGCCGCAGCCTCCGGCCCACGGCGCCCAGTCCGGCCGCCGCCGCGCCCGCGTCGGCGCGTCTCCCGGGAGCCGCCCGGCGGGGGGAGGCCAGCAGCAGGACCGAGGCGGCGGCACAGGCGGCGGCGCAGGCCAGGAAGACCCCCCGGTAGTCGATCGCGCTGATCAGGGTCATGCCGGCGAGGAACGCGATCCACGAGCCGTTCTCCTGCGCGGCGAGCAGCCGGGGGAAGACGCCGGAGTCCTCCGCGAGCCGCTCGCTGATGATCGCCCGGACGGCGACCCAGAGCAGCGCGCCGCCCGCGCCGCCGGCCGCCGCCGCCGCGTAGGCGGGGGGCGCGCTCTCCGCGAGCGCGTAGCCCAGGGCGGAGAGCGCGTGGAGCGCGGCACCGGCCGCGGCCACACGGCGGCGCTCGCAGGCGTCGGCGAGGACGCCGGCGACGGGCCGCATGACCACCGACACGGCCATGCCGACGGCGAGCAGCAGGCCGACCTCGGTGGCGCCGAGGCCGATGGCGGCCCCGGCCCAGAGGGGGAGCAGGAAATCGGTCAGCTCGGTGGGCCCGTTGGCCAGGGTGGCGGCCAGGAGGGTGTTCTTCTCGCGGCGGCGGGCGCGCGCCCGCTTCGTCACCGGCACCGGGATGTCCCCGATCATGCGCAGACCCCATAACTCCGAACGGCGTTCGACTTACTCCGAACGGTATACGGAGTTATTCGGCCGGGTAAAGTGCCGATGCCGGAGGCCGGTGCGAGGAGCCGTCCCCGGAGCGGCCGCGCGGGAGAGACGGCCGAGCGACAGGGCAGGGGCACATCCATGGCACAGGCGCCCACCGGGGCCACCGCGCAGGAGCGCGCTCTGGAACTGCTCTGGAGGGACGGGCGGCGCGGGGCCCGCGGCCCCGAGCGGGGACTCACCCTGACCCGGATCGTCGAGATCGCGATCGAACTGGTGGAGGCCGAGGGGCCCGCCGCGCTGTCGATGCGCCGGGTGGCGGCCCGGCTCGGCATCGGTACCGCCTCCCTCTACACGTATCTGCCGGGCAAGGCGGAACTGGAGGCGCTGATGCTCGACGCCGTCGCCACCGGGCCCGTACTGCCGCACGAATGGCCGGGGGACTGGCGCGCCAAGCTGGAGTCCTGGGCGCACGCCGACTGGCGGGCGATCCAGCTCCGCCCCTGGGTGCTGCGGCTGCGCGCGTCCGAGCAGGTGCCCGGCCCCAATATGCTGCGCTGGCTCGACTCGGCGCTGCGGGTCTTCGACGGGACGGGGCTGAGCGAACCGGAGAAGCTGGCCGCCGTGGAGTCGGTGGACGCCTATGTGCGGGGGCTCGCGCGGCTGCGGCTGGACAGCGGTGCGCCGCCCGGGGGCGCCGGTGAGGCGGGGGCCGAGGAGACCCGCCGGCGCGACAGCGCCCTCGGCCGGCTGGTCGACTTCGACCGCTATCCGGCTCTTCAGCGGGCTCTGTCGCAGGGCGCCAGGCCGTACGCGGGCGACCAGTTCGACTTCGGGCTCCAGCGGCTGCTCGACGGTGTCGAGCGGCTGATCGAGAGCCGCGCCGACCGGGCCGGCGGCTGACCCGGCGGCGGCTCCCCGGACCGGCGCGGTACCGCGCCGGTCCGGGGAGCGGCGTCAGCCGGCGGCC